>JANOAP010000486.1:0-1845 GCA_031411175.1 Rhodoferax sp.
TGGCAAGATCGTCAGTGGCATGGACGTGGTCGAGAAGATCAAGACCACGCCCACTGGTGCCGGCGGCCCCTTCCCGACCGATGTTCCCAAAACAACCGTTCTTATCAACTCTGCAACCCTGGTGAAATAAATCATGAGCAACCCCCAAGTCGAACTCCACATCGCCAACTATGGCGTCATCACCCTTGAACTCGACAGCGAGAAGGCACCCAAAACCGTCGCCAACTTTTTGAGCTACGTGAGCAAGGGCCACTACAACAACACGGTCTTTCACCGCGTGATTCCCGGCTTTATGGTGCAAGGCGGCGGCATGGAACCCGGCATGAAAGAAAAAAAGGGCGACAAACCCATCGATAACGAAGCTAACAATGGCCTGAAGAACAACAACTACACCGTCGCTATGGCCCGCACTGGTGACCCGCATTCGGCCACCGCCCAGTTCTTCATCAACGTGGCCGACAACGGCTTCCTGAACCACACGGCCATCTCGGCGCAGGGCTGGGGCTACGCGGTATTTGGCAAGGTTATTGCTGGCACCGACGTGGTGGACAAGATCAAGGCCGTCAAGACCGGCCGCAAGGGCCACCACGACGACGTGCCCAATGATGATGTGGTGATCGAGAAGGCCGTTGCCCTCTGAAGCTGGCACATTGCTTGCACCGCCTGCGTGGCGGTTGGTTGACTTCATTTCCGACCTGCACCTGCAGGCTTCGGAACCCGCCACTTTTGCCGCCTGGCACGATTACATGCTGCGCAGCCGCGCTGACGCGATCTTCATCCTGGGCGACCTGTTTGAAGCCTGGGTAGGCGACGATGCTGCCACCGAGCCGGGCAGCTTTGAGCACGCATGCGCTAACGTGCTGAAACAGGCCGCCGAGATGCGGCCTGTTTTTTTTATGCAGGGCAACCGCGACTTTCTAGTGGGGCAAGACCTGATGCGCCAGTGCGGCGCAACCCTGCTGGCCGACCCCGCTGTGCTGGACTTTGGTGGCACGCGATGGCTGCTGAGCCATGGCGATCAGCTCTGCCTTGCTGATACCGATTACCTGAAATTTCGTGCGGTGGTACGCAGCGCAGAATGGCAAAGTGATTTTCTAGCCAAGCCGTTGCCCGAACGCAGAGCGATTGCACGCGATCTGCGTCAGCAAAGTGAGGCCCTCAAACGGTCAGCGCGAGCATATGCGGATGTAGTTGCGGATGTAGATGCTGCTGCCGCCGCGACCTGGCTGCGTGACGCCCGCGCCAGTCACCTGATTCACGGCCACACCCACAAGCCAGGCGATCATTCCCTGGACAGCGGGCTTCAGCGCATCGTGCTCAGTGACTGGGATGTGTCAGCCCAGCCACCTCGCGCCCAGGTTCTGCGCCTGAGCCTGCCCGACGCAGGGGTCACTCAAGCCACTACCTGGCACAGGTCGGCGTGGCATTCTGTGCAGCGTGGACTTGGGGTTTTGCCAAATCAAGAAGGAGCCGCAGGCGGGTGACATTCGCGGAGTAGAGTGCCACGTCAACCTATGCCCGCCAAAGAATGCCTTCGAAAGAATGCCTCCGAAACCCTGGCACCCTACCAATCCTGCGGATTGACCTCATCGATCTGCCACGGATCGAGGAACTGCTCCGCATAGCGCTGGTACACACCCTGCTTAAGGAAGATGTCAAACAGGTCCGGGTCAATATGACCATTCTGCTTGAACTTGTTCATGATGCCCATCGCCTGAGACAGCTTCATGCCGGGTTTGTAGGGCCGGTCGCTGGCGGTCAGCGCTTCAAAGATATCGGCAATGCCCATGGAGCGCGCCTGCACTGACATCTGGTCGCGCGTGAGGCCCTTGGGATAGCCCTTGC
>JANOAP010000487.1:0-6779 GCA_031411175.1 Rhodoferax sp.
CTCCCTGTCACCGCAGGGGCAGAACCGGTTTGGGCGTATGCCAGTGAACCCAGTAAAGCAAACACCGTAGCGATGCTCCCACGTGAAAAATGATATGACACTGATTTCATCAACTTAAACCTGGAAATTCGAAAGAAAAACGAAAAAAGCGGGGTTACCCCCGCTTCTTTTAAATATCCACGGGTGAACCTCACCCGTGGAATACTTGGATCCAATTAACGCTGGAAGCGGTGGTTGGAAGACACGCCGAATGTTTGACCGTTCGTTGGGCCAACAGCGCGGGTGAAAGCACTACCCAGCACTGGCAAACCGATCAAGGCACCAGCAGCAGCCGGCGTGGTCAAAGTTGCCCAACCATCACGGTACGTACCGAAGTCTGCATCACGGATTGCAACAGTAGCCTTCAACGCACCAGTCGAAGAACCCACTGCAGGCGCGCCGTTGTTCACGCTCAAAACTGCAGCTTCACCACAGATGTTGAACTGCGATGGCGTAGCGATAGGCGATGGAGAAATAACCACGCCAGCGCCAGGAGCAGTTGCTACAGACTCTTCACGATCGCGAGGAGTGATCGCACCCAGACCCAATTTAGCGCAAATCTGGCGACCATTACCAAACGACTCAGCATTCGATGCGACGATGGTGCTGACCTGATTAAAGAATGCCGTTACAAGCAGGGTTGGCTCAGCATTGATGTCGGTGAAACGACGACCGTCGTTAGTCGCAGCGACTGCAGTAAAGTTGTAGTCAAACGCCACGCTGTAACGACGTGTTGGCAAAGAGAACAGCCAATCGGTAGAGGCAGAGATTGCGGTGTCTGTCAAGAACTCATTGCGAATTGACTTGGTAGCCAAAGAAGTCGTAAGTGTCTTGGCTTGTGTCAACGCGGTGGCAGCCACAATGTAAGGCGTAGACATGTCTGGCAGGTCATAGAACGAAGCACGAATTGCACCAGCAGCGGCTTTCGTAGCAACACCAGATGTACCAGCGGTGTAAACATCAGCCGTACGGAAAATTGGGTCAGCCGAGAAGGCCTCAACAATTGCCGTTGTCACCGAAGGGGCAGCTGGGTCAACCAGTGCATCAGTTTGTGGCCAGTAGACCACGTTACCCATGTTGGCACGCTCGGCCAGCACACCCGTTGTTGGGGCAGTAGCCATCGTGCCGGCAGCAACACGCGCCTCAACCGCAGTGGCTTCACCGCTCCAGGCAGCAGCACCAGCCACATTGATGATTGTCCAGTTAGCCATCAGACCCGTGGTGGGAGCCAACATACCAGCAGACGAAGGCGTCGTCTTGGCAGCAGCGCCGTAGGTCAAGTTGTTGTTGTCCAGGAAAGTCCATGCAGCTGCAGACTCAGCCGTGCCGGGGGCAACGGCGCTGTCGCAAGGTGCAACTTTATTAACGTGCTTGATAGCGGTATACAGTGGATTCACCGTGGAAGCAGCAGACATACCAGCGGTAATGTCGGTCTTTGCATCAGCGTACGGACCGGCTGCAATCGTGCCGCGGACATCCTTAGGGATGTCGGCCATGTTGAAAATTTCAACATAACCTTCGCGAGTACCGTTGGCTTGCTGAACGGCCGTCATGGTTTGATCCAGACGAGCAGTCAAGAAAGAAGCACCATTCAGCACGGCGCGCAGAGGCTTCGTGCAGGTAACGTCGTTGGTTACCAGACGCGAGCGGCCATCAGCGCCTTGGTTGATTTCAGCAGTCCAGACGTCACCAGGTGACATGAACACCTGGAAGTCAAAAATATCGTCAGAATTTGCAGCACCGCGGAAACGGACCTTGACGGCTTTGCCGTTGTACAGGTCGGTGTTAACGATGTTGATCAAAGTCTTGTTACCACCTTGCGTGGAGAAGTAAGGAACGATCAGCGAGTGGCCTGTGCCCCCGCCGTTGAATTCCTGAACGGTCGCATCAGCACCACCCAAGGCACCCGTCATAGCATGCGCACCGCCCGTCAACCCGACTAGTGCTGCTGTAATGCTCAATGCAAGAACATTTTTTTTCATGAAAAAACTCCATTTAAGATTGTTGAGCGCAACCCTAGGTGGGTTGATAACGCCGGTGAATATTAGCTCACCACGGAAACACATCGCGAGAGCCAAGAGGCAGTTTTTTGGACTGCGTTGATGAAATACAACACTTGAAGCTCAAGTTCTTTTGCCAACGCGAAAAAGGCAACTTCATTTTGCGGTTTCAGTAGGCTTCCCCTCCCAAAATTGAATGAATTGATCATTAATAAACAACGTTAAAAAAAGCCTAGATTGAAGAAATATAGGCTAAATAGTCATGAAAATCCACCACTGATTGCCTTCCAGCAACCACGTTTCATCAACATGGGTAGAAGTTTCACCAGCGCTTCGCGCAACAAGTGTCCGGTGATCAATACGCACCCGGGCGATGCATTTGACCGGCTCCGGGCAGGTGACGCTGACGATTTCTGCCCCTAGCCAAACGACTGGACCTTGCATTCGCGCCGGAAAGCTCTCCGGCTTGACGACGGCCCTAAAGCCAGACGTACTGAAACCATAGGCTTTGTTGAAATCTGACTTGACCAGTGCCTCCCAACGCTCGCTGGCACGCTTTCGGACCTGCTCCTCGGGGGGGGAGCTGCCTATGCTGGCACAGCCGGTTGCGAGCAAAGCGGCACACATTGCAGAGAAAACCCATTTACGCCGGGCGCGGCCAAGTCGGGTACTCAAGTTTTCATTGGTCAGATGGTCGTACTGCATATTTTCAAGTCTTACCTTTGCTTAAAAAATTGGCTGATTAAAGAATTAAGTGCCAAAAAAGCACCGCAAAATTTTACCGAGGCACCGCCGGGTTTTCAACGTTCAACGGCGGATACAAGGTTTTCATGCGGTCTTTGAGCTCCTGGCCCAGCACACGCACGTCTTGCTCTGTACGCACCACGCGCGGGGTGATGATGACCAGCAGCTCGGTGCGATTGTTATTCTTGACGTTGCTGCCAAATAGGCTGCCAAACAGCGGAATATCCTGCAGCAACGGGAGCCCGGTCTTGCCGGTGGTGGTGTTGTCCCGGATCAAACCGCCCAGCACCAGCGTTTCGCCCGAGCGCACCGCCACTTTGCTGGAAAACTGGCGCTGTAAAAAGGCACGCTGGCCGGTTGCGGCATCCACCTGGCCCACGTCTGTGACCGCCTGGCTGAGCTGCATGGTGACCATGTTGCCGGCATTGACTGACGGCGTCACCGACAGGCTGACGCCAGTGTCTTTATATTGAATGCTGGTGGTGGTGTTGCCGCCGGTTGTAACAGTTGTACCCACTTGTACGGGTTGCTGGTTGCCCACCGCAATGCTGGCTGTATGGTTGTCCAGCACCATCAAGGATGGGCTGGAAATCACTTTGACCAAGGATTTGTCGGCCAGCGCATTGAGCACTGCGCGCACGTCGCCAAGGGAATTGCGCAGTGTGTACGAAAAGCCTGCTGGAGTGGCACCTATGGCCGCGCCCGCTATCGTGCCCAGCACACCCGTGCCGGTGAACCCATTACGCTGCGGATCGGTAAACACCCATTGCAATCCGTACTGAAGCTCGTCAGACAGCGTCACTTCAATGATGTTGGCCTCAATCAACACTTGGGTAGGAGGCACATCAAGGCGTTTGAGGGTGGTTTCGATTTTTTCGTACTCCCCCTTGGTGCCGTAAACCAGAACTGCGTTGTTGATTTCGTCCGCAATCACGCGCAGACCGGTCTTGAGCGTCAGAGTGGTCAAGCCCGTGCCTTGAATGGTGCTGTTGCTGCCTGTCTGCCCGGCGGCTGTGCCGGCAGCGGATGCGGCACTGAAACCGGTGGTGGCGGCCGTGGTCTGCTGCAACCCGAGGGCGACCCCGGTCGAGGTTTGGCCTGTACCGGCGGCACTGCCGCCAAAAAGGCCATTCAAAACGTTTGCCAAGTGTTTGGCATTGCCGTTCTGCACGGGGTAGACAAAAAGCTGCGCCTCAGCCGAGTTGCCACCCGGCTGGTCCAGCTTTTCGATCCACCGCCGGGCTTCGTCAAGGTAGGCCGCACGCGGCGTGACCACGATGACGCTGTTGATACGCTCCATAGGCAGGATACGCAGGGCACCATAAAACGGGATGGAGGTGGCTGCAATGTCCGCGGCTGCACGGTTGGCTGCGGCTGCGCCCGCAGCACCTCCGGTCGGCGTTGGCGTGGCTCCACCTGCATTGAACATGCGCAATGCAGATTCAACTTCGGCGGTAGTGACGTGTTTGAGTGGAAACACACCGACCGACATGCCCTTGAGCAGATCAACGTCGAAAGTTGCGACGACGTCAAGCCAGCCCTCAGCCTGGGTGCGAGTACCGACCAACACCAACAGATTGCGCACGGTATCAACCCGCACTATGGCTTCGGCAGGCCCCATGGGCCGGAGAATGGACGCCATCTCAGCCGCCCCGATGAACTTGAGGGGTACCACGATGGCGCCATAGCCGGGTGGTAACGGACCGCCACCGGCCTGCCGGATAGCCGGCACGATGCCTTTAATGGCGTCCGGGCGACCAATGTGGTAGACGCCCCGAGTGTCACGGGCCATTTGAATGCCATTGGCCTGCAAAGCCGCTTCAAGCAGCAGCATGGCATGGTCGGGCGAGACGTCGCCCTGGGTGGCAAGGGTTACCGTGCCGTTGATTGGGGGGTGAATGACATAGTCGACCTTGGCAATATCGCGCAAAACCAGCCCGACGACCTCGGCCAACGGGGCTTCTTCAAATTTAAAACCTGCTGCCGTGCCGGTCACCAGACCTTTGTTGCTAGCAGGTGCAAGCACCTGGTCGTTGCCGCGGATGATGCGCGGTTGCTGGTCCGACACCCTGGGAACCTCGGGGGTCTGGGCAAAAGCACCCAGAGTAACCCCGGTTATCAAGGTGAGAAGAAGTCGATAAATGAGTGTCATGTGTTCGGGAGATTTGGTGCAAGTCTATTCCGTGAGGAGCGGAAGGCCTCTTTCCGCTCGTGTCTGATTGCGTCTGCGCAGAATTTCCCGCGCTTCGTCCTGGAGCTTTTGCCTGAAAGCAGTGGCATCAAAGGGTTGCCCTGCCTGTTGTGGTGCTGCGGCAGCCTGGCCTGCAGGCGATTTGACTGGCGCAACCGTAGCAAGGTTCGCAAAAGCAAGACGCAATTGCCGACTCTCAGAGCCTTGAACAAATGTCACATCCCGACCCTCCACGCTCTTGAGCGTCCAGGCACCGATGGTCTCATTCACTTTGACACGTTGCAATTTTCCTTCAACGTTGACAATGATGCCGGGAGTCGCACCCGAAAATACGCCACGGATTTGAATATTTGCCATCGGATCTGGCGGCGGCGGCGGCGTTGGCGGAGCGGGTGGTGGCGGTGGCCTGCGGTCTGGCGCAAAAACCGGGCGTTCCAAAACCGCCAGAAACTGCGCCGGGTTGGCAGCAAATGAAGCAGCGGCAGGCGCACTTGCCTTGGTGGCAAGACCCGCAGCCATGGGCGCAGGTGCAGCCCAGCTCACGTTGCGCACCTTGCCAGTTTGATCAACCCACAACCAAGCCAAGCCACCTGCAATGAGCAGCATTGTCAGCAACAAAATGCGCACCGGCCCGAATCTCATGGCCGCACCAACTCTGCCCCGTCATTGCGAGCGAAGCGCGGCAATCTATCACTCCTGGATTGCCGCGCTACGCTCGCAATGACGATGTGAATTTCGCTCGCAATGACGATTTGAATTTCGCTTGCAATGACAATTTGCGCTGCGCTTGCAATGAATCGGGTTGTGGGTGTCATGGCCGCGCCCTGAATACCGAGAAGCTGAACTGCCCACCCAACCGCTGAACACTGGCTGGTCGCACCGCACCAATGGTCTGCAACGCAATGTTTTCAACCAGCACGGTCGGCACCTGGCTCGACAACAGCGCAAGCGCATTATGGATGCCGGTGATGTCGCCCTCCACACGCAGGTCAATAGCAATGCGGTCAAACTTGCCTTCTTCCTTGGGCGGAAGAACCTGAATGCTGATGATGTCCAGCTTGCTATCGGCAAACAGGCTGCGGATGCGCTGCTGGGCGTCATTGCCGGCCTGGGTGACGTCTTGCGTGGACGGATAGGCCTGGCGCGCCAACTGCGCCACTGCCTGCGCACCCTGAGTCTTCAAGTCGGCACGGCGCTCCACCAAGCCCGCAAGCCGGGCAAAGCGGGGCTCGATATCGGCCAGGCGGCTCTGGGCGCGCTGGTGAACGTCATAGACATACAACCCTCCACCTAAAAGCGGGAGCAAAAGCAGCAAAACGGTCAACCCCTGCAGCCAGGCAATGCGATTGAAAATTGACCGGCTCATGAGGCGGGCCTTAGCTGGGCCGGGTCTATCGTGAACTCGATAGTGAAAGACTCCTTGGGTGCACCCAGGGGCTTGGTGGCTGGTGTGGGGGCCTTGACGTCACGCAGACCCGGTGTGCTGCCCAAAAGCTTCATGAGCGCTGATGCGTTGGCAGTCTGGCCGGTGATGCTGACCTTCAGGCCTTGCACCTGAAGACCCAGCAGGGACGTGTCGTCCGGCAAGGTCTCTGTTACCAAATTGAGTGCCTGCAGCGGAGGTACCGGTTTGCCCGCGAGTTTGGCCAGGCCGTCAAGCTGCTCGGTGGCACGAACCAGAGATTCACGCTGCTCCAGCACGGGCCCGGCCTTCTTTTGAAGCGTCGCCATGGCCTGGTTGGCCTGCACGGAGCGCAGATAAAGTTGAACGGTAGGCGTCACTGCCAGAGCGACCAGCAGCGCCA
>JANOAP010000488.1:0-3245 GCA_031411175.1 Rhodoferax sp.
GGCCCTTCGACAGGCTCAGGGCGAACGGAATCCAAACCGCTCAACACAAAACATCATGCGCAACCAACTTAACGACATCGCCCTGCCGGTGCTTGCCATCACGGCAGCACTGGGGGTGTTTGGCGTGCTGGTGGCGTTTGCGGGGGTCAACCCGCTGGAAGTCTGGCTGCTGCTGTTCAAGGGCGCGTTTGGCGACTGGTTCTCGTGGCAGAACACCTTGCAGCGCGCCGCGCCGCTGATGCTCACCGCCCTGTGTGTGGCCATTCCGGCGCGCGCCGGGCTGGTCATCATTGGTGGTGAAGGTGCGCTGGTGCTCGGTGGTCTGGCCTGTGCGGCGCTGCCTTATGCGGTGCAGCTGCCCAACAACATCGCCGGGACCGTCATCGCCTGTGTGGCCGGTGCGCTGGCGGGTGGCTTGTGGATCGCCCTGGCGGGGTGGCTGCGGCAGTACCGCGGTATCAACGAGACCATCAGCAGCCTGCTGCTGGCCTATATCGCCATCGGGCTGTTCAAACATTTTGTGGAAGGTGTTCTGCGGGACCCGTCCAGCCTGAACAAGCCCTCCACCTTTGCCTTGTCAGAAGGCCTGCGGATTGGCGGTATTGGCGGGTCTGACGTGCACTGGGGCTTTGTGCTTGGTGTGGTGGCCTGTGTGGCGTTGGGCCTGTGGATGCGCTGGACGGCCTCGGGCTTTTCGGTGCGTGTGGTGGGGGGCAATCCGCGTACCGCTCAACTGGTGGGTTTGCCTGCCTCCAAATTGATTCTGCTGGCCTGCGCTTTGGGCGGGGCCTGTGCCGGGCTGGCCGGTGCGGTGGAGGTGGCGGCCGTGCACACCAGCGCCAACGCCTCGCTGATTGCGGCGTATGGCTACGCCGGCATCCTGGTGTCCTTCATTGCAAGGCACCACCCGATTGCGATCATTCCGGTGGCCATTTTATTTGGTGGATTTGGTGCGGCAGGCAGTCTGCTGCAACGCCGCCTGGGCCTGCCCGATGCGTCGGTGCTGGTACTGCAAGGTATTGCCTTTGTGCTGATTCTGGCCAGCGAAGCGCTGCGGGACGTGGACTGGAAAGCGCAGTTCGCCAAGCTGGGCCGTGCGTCGGGTCCCGGCCCCAGCCCCGCCCAAATTGCCATGGGAGACAAGACGTCATGACAGCCGACCAATGGATCGCCTTGTTTGCCGGCATCGTGGGCGGTGCCTTGCGAGTAGGTGCACCGTTTCTGTTTGTCAGCCTGGGGGAATGCCTCACCGAAAAATCGGGCCGCATCAACCTGGGGCTTGAAGGGGTGCTGGTGCTGTCGGCCATGGCTGCTTTTGGTGGCGCGTATCTGAGTGGTTCACCCTGGGTAGGGGTGCTGGCGGGTGCGGTGGCCGGTGGTTTGCTGGCTGCCCTGCATGGCATGTTGTGTTCTCTGCCGCGTGTGAACGATGTGGCCACCGGCATTGCGCTGATGCTGCTGGGCACCGGGCTGGCGTTTTATTTTGGCAAGCCGCTGATCCAGCCTCAGGCACCGCAGATTCCGGCCATCGAGCTGGGCCTGTGGAGCGACTCGTCGGCCGTGCGCTCGGCCCTGCAGATCAACGCCCTGCTACCGGTGGGTCTGGTGCTGGCGGGTTTGTTGTGGTGGGGCTTCAAGCGCACACGGTATGGCCTGCTGGTGCGTATGGCCGGGGACTCGGCCAACGCGGCGCGTGCGCTGGGTTATTCGGTGGGGGGTATCCGTTTGTTGGCCACCACGGCGGGCGGCATGATTGCCGGACTGGGCGGTGCGTCGCTCACACTGTTTTACCCTGGTAGCTGGAACGAAGGCATCTCCAGCGGTCAGGGCCTGATTGCTGTGGCCCTGGTCATTTTTGCGCGCTGGAGCCCGCTGCGGTGTATTGGGGCGGCAGCGCTGTTTGGCGGTGCCGGGGCCATTGGCCCGGCTCTGCAATCGGTGGGCATTAGCTGGGGCTACCACCTGTTCAACACCGTGCCCTATGTGCTCACGTTGCTGATTCTGGTGTTGACCTGCAAACCCGGCAGTGTGGCCCAGGGCAGCCCGGGCGAGCTGTCCTCGGCACGATAAGGAGAATCATTGATGAGTGGTCTGGGCGGACTGAACAAATCTGAGCGCGGCGTGGTGATGGGCCTGGTGCAATTGCAATTGCCCGTGGTGCAAACACCGCAGGACCTGGCCCTGCAAACTCAGCGCATCTGCGACCTCGTGGCCAAGGCCCGGCGCAACCAGGGCAGCATGGACCTGGTGGTGTTCCCCGAATATTCATTGCATGGCCTGAGCATGGACACCCACCCGGCCATCATGTGTTCGCTAGACGGCCCCGAGGTGGCGGCTTTCAAGCAGGCGTGTATAGCCAACCATATCTGGGGCTGCTTCTCCATCATGGAGAGCAACCCCGGCGGCAACCCCTACAACAGTGGCCTGATCATTGACGACACCGGTGCCATCAAGCTCTATTACCGCAAGCTGCACCCCTGGGTGCCGGTAGAGCCCTGGGAGCCCGGCAACCTGGGTGTGCCGGTATGTGACGGCCCCAATGGCAGCCGCATCGCGCTGATCATTTGCCATGACGGCATGTTCCCCGAGATGGCGCGTGAAGCCGCCTACAAGGGGGCCGAAATCATCATCCGCACCGCCGGCTACACAGCCCCCATACGCCATGCCTGGCAGATCACCAACCAGGCCAATGCCTTCTGCAACCTGGCCTACACCGCCAACGTGTGTATGTGTGGCAGCGACGGCACGTTTGACTCCATGGGTGAGGGCATGTTCTGCCACTTCGACGGCACGGTGATGGTGCAGGGCGGCAGCCGCCCCGATGAAATCATCACCGCCGAGTTGCGGCCCGACCTGGTGCGCGAGGCCCGCAGTGGCTGGGGCGTAGAAAACAACCTCTACCAGCTCTACCACCGGGGTTATGTGGCCGTGAAAGGTGGCGCACAGGATTGCCCCTACACCTACATGCACGACATGGCGGCCGGCCGCTACGTGCTGCCATGGGAAGCGAGCGTGAAGGTGACCGACGGCACGAGCTGCGGCTTTGCAGCGCCCACACGCAGCTACAACGGCACGCAGATCCCCGTGATGAAGAAGGTGGCTTGAGGTGGAAAAGTACATCGCCGCCAACCCCTACCGCTGGCCCTTCGACGGCCAGCTCACACCGCAGAACACCGCGCTTGTGGTGATCGACATGCAGGTCGACTTCTGCGGCGAAGGCGGCTACGTCGACAAGATGGGCTACG
>JANOAP010000489.1:0-7088 GCA_031411175.1 Rhodoferax sp.
TATGAATTGGAAATTGCCATCGAGCAGATCTACAAAAACCGCCAGCTCTATGGACAGAGCATGCCACCCTGGTTGGTCGACCGCACGCTGCGCAACATCCTGATTGACGCCACCGGCAACACCCACCGCAGCGAGTTTTCCATCGACAAGATGTACTCACCCGACTCGGCCACCGGTCGACTGGGTCTGCTGGAGTTGCGTGCTTTCGAAATGCCACCGCACCCGCACATGAGCAGCGTGCAACAGCTTCTGTTGCGTGCGCTGGTGGCCCGCTTCTGGAAAGCACCCTACAAGGCACCGGCCACGCGCTGGGGCACCGAGTTGCACGACCGCTTCATGCTGCCCACCTTCATCCGCATGGACTTCAACGACGTGATGGCCGAGATGCGCAGCGCGGGCTATGCCTTTGACGACAGCTGGTTTGCGCCGCACTATGAGTTCCGTTTCCCGATGGTGGGCACCATCCAGTCCACCAGCATGGTGCTGACCCTGCGCAATGCACTGGAGCCCTGGCATGTGATGGGCGAAGAAGGTGCGCCCGGCGGCACGGCCCGTTATGTGGACTCGTCACTGGAGCGCATTGAAGTGCACGTGACCGGCATGAACGAAAGCCGTTACGTTATCACCTGCAATGGCGCTGCCATGCCCATGCAAAGCACCGGTACCACCGGCGAATACGTGGCCAGCGTGCGCTACAAGGCCTGGAACCCGCCCAGCAGCCTGCACCCCACTATCGGCGTGCATGCACCGCTGACGTTTGACATTGTGGACACCTGGATGAAGCGATCCATTGGCGGCTGCCAGTACCACGTGGCACACCCTGGTGGCCTGAGTTACGACACCTTCCCGGTCAACTCCTATGAAGCCGAAAGTCGCAGGCTGTCACGCTTCACCGCCATGGGTCACACGCCCGGCATCATGAATGTGCCACCGGCCACCATCAATGTGGCGGCGAGCCGGGAGTTTCCGTTTACGCGGGATTTGCGGCGGGGTCTGTAATACCGCTCAGGGGGGGGGCCGATGGTGGCTTGCAACGATTGAACACCCACGCCGTTACCAGACTCAGGTCGGCGTGGCATTCAGCGCAGCGGCATCAAGGGGGAGCCCGCAAGGCGGAGGACAGCCGCGGAGTCTGAGTGCTGCGTCGGCCTGAGTCCGCCAAAGACAGTTCGTTCGATTCAAGGCCTTACGCCCCAAACACCATCACCCCATCATCCACCCTGCCAAACCGCAGCAGCATGATGTCCTTGGGGTATTTTTGGTACAGCTTCCACGGCGGGCGTGAACCCTGTTTGGGAAACAGGTGCATGGAGCGTTGCAAATAGCCAGAGGTGAACTCAACCCAGGGCTGTTCGGTGAGGGCCACATCCGTATTGCGTGGTGCGCATTGGCGCATGCCGGTCTTCTTCATGTGGTTCAGCAGGCGGCAGACATACTCGCAAGTCAGGTCGCACTTCAGCGTCCACGACGCATTGGTATAACCCAACGATGACGCCAGATTGGGCACGCCGCTGTACATCAGCCCCTTGTAGTTCAGCGTTTTGGCCAGGTCGATGCGCACGCCATCTACCGTGAGCTGCAGGCCACCCAGCACCTGCAGGTTCAGGCCTGTCGCGGTGACGATCAGGTCGGCCTCCAGTTCGGTGCCCGACTTCAGCAGAATGCCCTTCTCGGTAAACGTGTCGATTTCGTCCGTGACCACAGAGGCCTTGCCCGACCGGATCGATTTGAACAAATCGCCATCCGGCACCAGGCACAGGCGCTGGTCCCACGGGTTGTAGCGCGGTGTGAAATGCTGGGCCACGTCGTAGTCAGGCCCCAGCGCCATGCGCACCCCACCCAGAATCAGGCGCTTCAATTTGCCGGGGTCGCGGCGGCTCATGTTGAAGACGTACATGCCCAGCAAAACCCGCTTCCAGCGGGTCAAGTTGTAGGCCAGCATCGGCGGCAACCAGCGCCGCAGCCGGTTGGCCAAGGCATCTTCAGAGGGCCGTGCCACCACGTAGGTGGGCGAGCGCTGCAGCATGGTGACGTGGGCGGCCGTCTTGGCCATCTCGGGCACCAGCGTCACAGCCGTGGCACCGCTGCCAATCACCACCACGCGCTGGCCCGCATAGGAAATGTCGTCGGTCCACTTTTGCGGATGCACAACCCGCCCGCCAAAACGGCCCAGCCCCGCAAACTCGGGCGTGTAGCCGCCTTCATAGCTGTAGTAGCCCGAGCACATGAACAGGAAATTGCAGCTGATGCTGACCGGCTCTTTGGCAAGGGCGTCATGGCTGCGCTCACACTCAACCGTCCAACGCGCTTCAGCGGTTGACCACGACGCGCCTTTAACTTGATGCCCAAAGCGGATGTGCCGCTCAATCCCGCCATCTCTAGCCGTGTCCTGCACATATTTCAGGATCGACGGCCCATCGGCAATCGCCTTGGGCTGCTCCCACGGCCTGAACGAATAGCCCAGCGTGTACATGTCGGAATCAGACCGGATGCCGGGGTATCGAAACAGGTCCCAGGTGCCGCCAATGGCGTTGCGGCCTTCCAGGATGGCGTAAGTGCGGTCAGGGCAATGCTTTTGCAGGTGGTGGGCCGCGCCAATGCCGGACAGCCCGGCACCCACGATCAGCACGTCGAAGTGTTCTGTTGCCATGAGACGCTTTTCTTGAAGTCGTTTGCGAAGCCGCGCCGCAGTATGGCACTACGGTATCGCAGCGACTGTCAAACCTGCGTCTGCCTCACGGCGGTTGGGGGCAGCGGTGCTGGCATACTCTTGATCAGTGAAAGATTCTGCCGATTCCTCTCTCGCCGCTGATGCCCCCGTGCCTGCCGACACCACTGCCGACATAGCGGCGGGTGCGCAGCCCGGCACGGCCACAGCAGGCCACTTTGACGAGCTGCGCGGTGCCACGGCACCGCTGGGCGTAACCGCCATGGCCGCCAGCGCGTCAGACGCTACCAATTCAGTAGCTGGAGACCCGCAATACACGGCGGCTTGGGGTCAATTTTTCGAGAGCTTCAAGGCCGATGGACTGGGCGCGCTCAACCAGCGTGCGGTCAGCCTGGCCCGCCAGATTCGGGACAACGGTGTCACTTACAACGTCTATGCTGATGAAGGCGGCCCGCAGCGGCCCTGGTCGCTGGACCTGTTTCCGCTGATTTTGTCGCCCGAAAGCTGGCAGCAGATTGAAACCGGCGTGAAGCAGCGCGTGCGCGTGCTGGACCACGTGATGGCCGATGTGTATGGCCCGCAGCAGTTGCTGAAGCTGGGCCTGCTGCCGCCCGCGCTGGTGCAGGGGCATCCCGGCTATTTGCGGTCCATGCATGGCGTCAAGCCCGTGGGGGGCACGCATTTGCACATTGCCGCGTTTGACCTGGCCCGCGGGCCGGACGGCAACTGGTGGGTGGTGTCGCAGCGCACCCAGGCACCCAGCGGCCTGGGTTACCTTCTGGAGAACCGCCTGGCTGTGTCGCGCCTGTTCCCGCAGGCGTTTGAGAGCCTGCAGGTGCAGCGCCTGGCAGGCACCTACCGCGCGCTGATGGACAGTATCAAGCAGATGAGCCCGGCCGGCAATGATTCGCACATTGCACTGCTCACGCCCGGGCCGTACAACGAAACCTACTTTGAACACGCCTACCTGGCGCGCTACCTGGGCCTGACTCTGGTGGAAGGCAGCGACCTGATCGTGCGCGACCAGCATCTGTACCTCAAGACGCTCAAGGGCCTGGAGCCGGTGCATGCCCTGCTCAAGCGGCTGGACGACCAGTTTCTGGACCCGCTGGAGCTGCGGCCCGACTCCACCCTGGGCGTGCCGGGGCTGCTGCAGGCGATTCGTGCCGGGAACGTGCTGGTGGCCAATGCCCCAGGCTCGGCGTTTCTGGAGTCGCCCGCGCTGCTGGGGTTTTTGCCCGCGCTGTCCAAGCACCTGCTGGGCGAAGAGCTGCAATTGCCCGCCCTGCCCACGTGGTGGTGTGGCGAGCGTTCAGCCATGGAAGAGGTGCTGCCGCGCCTGGATGAATGCGCCATCAAGCCCACTTACCCCGGTGCCATTAACCAGAGCATTTTTGATGCGGTGCTGGGGCGCAATCTGTCGAAGCGCGAGCTTGACGAATGGGCCGGGCGCATTGCCCTGCACAGCGATGACCACACCATTCAGGCCTATGTGCCGCTGTCGCAGATGCCGACCTGGCGGGCTGACGACAGCAAGGAAGAGTCAGACGCGAGCGGCACCAAGAGCAATTTGAAGCTGCGCTCGGTCATTCTGCGTGTGTTTGCCGTGTCAGACGGGCCGCAGTCCTGGCGCGTGCTGCCCGGCGGACTGGCGCGCGTGGCCAGCAGCGGGGCCGAAATCGCCTCCATGCAGCGCGGTGGCAGCAGTGCCGACGTGTGGGTGATGACCCATGGCACCGTGGACAAGACCACCCTGCTGCAACCCACGCTGACGCCCGGTGCCATATCGCAGCGCAAGCGCATGGTGACCAGCCGCGCGGGTGAAAACCTCTACTGGCTGGGGCGCTACACCGAACGCACGGAAAACCAGGTGAGCCTGGCCCGCCTCACGCTGGAGTGCCTGCATGGCGAAGACCAGTCGTCGCAACCGCTGCTCACCTGGCTGTCGCGCATGGCCAGCGTCAACACCCTGGTGCTGCCCGGCGTGCCACCGGCCACCCAGGCGCGCCGGGTGTTTGAGCGCTCCCTGATTGCCAGCCTGGCCAGTGCGGACCTGGCCACCAGTGTGGGCTACAACCTGCGCGCCGTGCGCCTGGCGGGCTCCAGCGTGCGCGAGCGGCTGTCGCTGGAGCACTGGAACGTCATCGTGCGGGCCGAAGAAGACCTCAACCGCGGCTGCGCACAACTGGCACAGGCCAGCGAATACTCGCCGCTGGAAGCGCTGCGGGTGCTCAAGGTGGCAAGCGACCACCTGGCCGCCATCACCGGTGCCCAGACGGACCGCATGACGCGTGACGATGGCTGGCGCCTGCTGAGCATTGGCCGGCACATTGAGCGGCTGAGCTTTCTGGCGCGTGCTCTGCATCTGGGATTTGAGACCCAATCGGTGTTGAGCGACGGTGGCTTTGAGGCCATGATTTCGCTGTTTGACAGCGCCATCAGCTTTCACGCCCAGTACCAGCAGGTGCGAGAAGTCGCGGCGCTGGTCGACCTGCTGGTGCTGGACCGCGATAACCCGCGTTCGCTGGGCTGGGTGGCGCAAACCCTGCGCGGCCGGCTGGCCAAACTGGCAGGCAGCCAGCCCAATGAGTTAAGCGAGCTGTCCCTTCGCCTGCCCGACCCCGCCACCTGGGGCCTGGTGCAGTTATGCGACGTGGCACCGGATGGCTGCTATGCCGTGCTGGGCGATTTGCTGACGCAGTGCATGCAGTGCGCCTATGAGTTGTCAGAAGACGTGGGTGCGATTTACTTCACGCATTCCGACGAAGCCAAACAAAGCCTGGGGGTCTGAATGCAGTTGCGCATCACCCACGAAACGCGTTACGACTACGTGCCTGCGGTCGAGATCGCGCAGCACATGAGCCACCTGGAACCGCCCACCAACGCGAGCCAGACCTTGCTGTCGCACTCGCTGTACATCGCGCCCGAGCCTGCGCAACAGACACGCACGCTGGATATCTACGGCAACACACGCTGTTTTTTTTCGCTGCAAACCTCGCATCCGCAGTTGCAGGTGGTGGCGCGCAGCGTGGTGGCCACCAGAACGCAGCCCTTGCCCGACAGCCGGGTGAGTTGGGAGCAGGTGCGCGAACGCTTTCGCTATGCAGCGGGCCACGTGTATGACGCCGCCGCCGAATTTGTATTTGCCTCGCCCTACGTACCGCGTCACGCCGAGTTTGCGGCCTATGCCCGGCCCAGCTTTGCACCGGGTGTGCCGCTGGTGCTGGCGGCCCGTGATTTGATGCAGCGCATCCACACCGACTTCCTCTACGAGAGCCAGAGCACCCAGGTCAACACCCCTGCGCTGGAGGCACTGGCGCAACGCAAGGGCGTGTGCCAGGATTTCGCCCACATCATGATTGCGTGCCTGCGTGCCCTGGGCTTGCCTGCCCGCTATGTGAGCGGCTATTTGCTGACCGAGCCGCCCCCGGGCCAGGTCAAGCTGGTGGGCAGTGACGCATCGCACGCCTGGGTGTCGGTCTATCTGCCCGACCTGCCCGCAGATGCAGCCTGGTGCGACTTTGACCCCACCAACAACCGCGACGGCTGGGGCACGCCCGGTGAAGACTACATCACCCTGGCCATCGGCCGAGACTATGCAGATGTGTCGCCCATACGCGGCGTGATCCATGGCGGTGCCAACCACACGCTGTATGTGAGCGTGACGGTGGAGCCTGACGATGCTGGCATCATGTCGCAGACGCAGTCTCAAGGTCAACGCCAGGGCCAGACTCAAAGCCAGTCACAGAGCCAGTTCCCCTTCCAGTCAGGTGCCCAGTATTTTTGAATGCTATTTTTTCAGTAGCTATCCAAGCATATTCCACGAGGGCTGGAGCCCGATTTATTCACCCAAGGAGATCTCATGAGCATTTATGACACCCTGAAATCAATGGACATCATCCTGCCCCCGGTGTCCATCCCCGCAGCCGCCTATGTGCCCTTCGTGCAAACCGGCAACCTGGTCTTTCTGTCGGGCCACATTGCCCGCAAAGACGGCAAGCCCTGGGTTGCGCAGTTTGGCAAGGACATCTTCACCGAAGAAGGCAAGCGTGCCGCGCGCAGTGTGGCCATTGAACTTCTGGGCACCCTGCATGCCGCCGTGGGCGACCTGAACCGAGTCACGCGCATCGTCAAGCTGATGTCGCTGGTGAACTCCACGCCGGACTTCACCGAGCAACATCTGGTGACCAACGGTGCCAGCGAGTTGATCGGCCAGGTGTTTGGCAAGGCGGGTGCCCATGCCCGCAGCGCGTTTGGCGTGGCGCAAATCCCGTTTGGGGCCTGCGTTGAAATTGAGATGATTGCCGAGGTGGGGTGACGGCAAGCTTGCGGGGTTCCGGGGGTGTCCCTCTTTTTGGGGGAAGTATTTTCCAATCCAGGTATGAGCCTGAAGGGCAGTCCGGTCTTTAACTTATTCCTG
>JANOAP010000490.1:0-4141 GCA_031411175.1 Rhodoferax sp.
AGACGAGATCAAGATCGGCATCATGCCCGGTCACATTCACCGCAAAGGCCGTATTGGCGTGGTCAGCCGCTCCGGCACCTTGACCTATGAAGCCGTGGCCATGTTGACCGAAGTGGGCCTGGGCCAGTCCAGCGCCGTGGGCATTGGCGGCGACCCCATCAATGGCCTGAAACACATCGACGTGATGAAGGCCTTCAACGACGACCCGGACACCGATGCCGTGATCATGATCGGTGAAATTGGTGGCCCGGATGAAGCCGATGCGGCTCGCTGGTGCAAGGCCAACATGAAGAAGCCCATCGTTGGTTTCATCGCCGGTGTGACGGCTCCCGCAGGCAAACGCATGGGCCACGCGGGCGCGCTGATTTCTGGTGGTGCCGATACGGCAGACGCCAAGCTGGCCATCATGGAAGAGTGCGGCTTTATCGTGACGCGCAATCCGTCTGAGCTGGGTCACCTGCTCAAGGCGCAGCTTTGAGGCAAAAAAAGTAAGCAGTTTTACGAATGCCCGGACAACCGGCGACTGGCTACACTGCTGTGCCGCGATCTGAAGCGCTCCGAACGCCCTGTTTTGAGCGCTTCTTTTATTGTTTCTTGGGTTGCATCATCCGAGCCTGTTGAAAGTTTCTCAAAATTGATGGGAGTCAAGGGAGTTTCAGGGGATTGAAACGAGGATACCGGGCTAGATACTTGCGGCTCGACAATGAGCTGCGGGATACGATTTTTACCTCCAACTTTTATATAACAGGAGACAGCGTATGGAATTGCTAAACAATGCCGATTTCTGGATTGGCTTGATCAAGATTATCTGGATCAACATTATTTTGTCCGGTGACAACGCCGTTGTCATAGCGCTTGCAGCGCGATCACTGCCACCAGAGCAGCAAAAAAAGGCAATTCTATTTGGCTCGGGTGCTGCGGTGGTCTTGAGAATTGGCCTGACACTCGTTGCCGCCAAGCTGCTGGAAATGTCTTACCTCCAGATCATTGGTGGTCTTTTGCTGCTGTACATCGGCGTGCAGTTGCTCAGCGAGAGCGAAGAAGACGAAGGCCATGCCAAAGAAAATGGAGGTTTACTGGCTGCGGTTCGTACCATTCTGATTGCCGACGTTGTCATGAGCCTGGACAACGTCATTGCGGTTGCCGCCGCCGCCAAAGGCAGCACGGTGCTGTTAATGCTGGGTCTCGCTATCAGTATTCCGCTAGTCGTGTTCGGCAGTACTTTGATGATCAAGTTGATGGAGCGCTTCCCGATCATTGTGATGCTGGGCGCGGCCCTGATTGGCTGGGTTGGCGGCGAAACCATCGTCAGCGATACGGCTCTCAAGGGCGTGGCGGCTGCGAACCCGTGGTTGCATTACGTTGCGGCAGCTGCCGGTGCCGCAATTGTGGTTGCGCTGGGCAAATTCCTGCAAAAACGCCATAGTTAAACTGAATTCAGTGTGTGCTGAGTCTGAGGATGCGTCGGAGGCCGTGCGGACATTTTTCGCAAAAAAACGACAAGACAGCGCGTACAAGTGACTTGTCTGCGGAGGCGCTGTCTGCTAACGTCAACCCCCTACAGGGCATCTTGAAGCACAGTGGGCTTTCAGGGTGACATTGGCTGGCCAAAACAGGTCGGCGGTTTCGGTATTGGCGGTACGTGGCAACATCTTTTTTATCCAGGCGCAGTGAGTTCTGGCGTTCCGATTGGTTCGCCGGCCTGTTGGTTGTGGTCGCCGTGGTTGCCCTTCACAAAACCACGAATCTCGTCGAATCGCTGGAGCGCCGTTTCTATGATGTCGCTGTCACCAGCTCCAGTAGGCAGCCCTCTGACCGTATCGCGGTCATCGCCATAGATGATCAAAGCATCGCCAACATCGGACGCTGGCCCTGGCCGCGTGATGTGCATGCCAAGCTCATTGACCAACTGGCGGCAGCAAAAGCCAAAACCATTGTTCACACCACGTTCTTTTTTGAGCCGCAGGTGGACCGGGGTCTGGTGTTCATCAAGAAGATGAAGGACTTGCTCGCAGGCGCGCCTGCCGATTCCGCACCCGGGTCGGCTGATACCCGGGAGCAATTGGCCAGGGTGATTGCTGAAGCCGAAGTTGCGCTGGATTCCGATGGCATTCTGGCCAACAGCATCAAGAACGCTGGCAACGTGTTGTTGCCGTCGTTTTTCACGCTGGGAGAGCCGCAAGGCAAGCCTGACAAGCCCATGCCTGCATTTGCCCTCAAGAGCACGCTGGATGAAGGGTCTGGTTATTCGCTGCCCGCCATCCGGGGTCAGCAGCCCATTGAATCGCTGGGCAACGTGGCCATTGGAATCGCCCATCTGAACCAGATTCAGGATGTGGACGGCGCTGTGCGCCAGGAGCCGCTGCTGGTTAACTACTACGGCAAGGCCGTCCCGTCTTTGGCGCTGCTGGCTGCGGTGAAGAGCCTGAATCTGACCCCGGCTGACGTCAAGCTGAATGCGGGCGATTCCGTGCAAATCGGAAAACTCCGCATCAAGACAGATGAGTCAGCGCTGATGCTGCCTCAGTTTTATAAAGACAGGGACGGCAAGCCTGCCTTTGCGGTAGATTCTTTTTATGACGTGTTGACTGGAAAGATCCCCGCAGCCAAGTATGCAGACAAGATCGTCATTATTGGGGCCACTGCCGTTGGTGTAGGCACACTGTTTCCGGTGCCAGGCCATCCGGGCCTGTCACCGGCGCAAACCATAGCCCACATTACATCCAGCATTCTTGGTGAGCACTTTATTGTCCAGCCCGGCTGGGGTACGGCAGCCAAGTTCTTCATTTTTCTGCTGATCGCAGCTTACGTCGTTGTCGCGTTGCCCCGGCTTTCGGCAGGCATGGCCGCAATCATTACGCTGGCGCTCTTTGTCGCGCTTTTGGGAGTGGAATTCGGCCTTTTATCCGGCTCCGCGCTTTGGCTGGAACTGATGCTGCCTGCAACCGTGCTGGTATTGGGGCATTTGGCGTTGACCACCAAGCGGTTCTTGATGACCGAAGCCGGCAAGATCAAGGCCGATGAAGAATCCGCTGAAACCAGCCGCATGATGGGGCTTGCCCTGCAAGGTCAAGGGCAGCTTGACATGGCGTTTGACCGTTTCCGCCGTGTCCCGATGAATGAAGCTGTCATGGGTAACCTGTATAGCCTGGCGCTTGACTTTGAGCGCAAACGGCAGTTCAACAAGGCCGAGGCGGTCTACGAGCACATGGCAGCCTACAACAAGGATTACAAAGACCTCAAGACCAAACTCAGCCGTGCCAAAAACCTGTCAGAAACTGTCATGCTGGGCGGTGGCGGTGCGCATCCCGGCGGGACCATGTTGCTCGATGGCGGTGCGGTTGAAAAGCCGATGCTGGGTCGGTATCAGGTTGAGAAAGAGTTGGGCAAAGGTGCGATGGGCGTGGTGTATTTGGGCAAGGATCCCAAGATTGGCCGTGTGGTGGCCATCAAGACCATGGCTTTGAGCCAGGAGTTTGACGGCGATGAGCTCATCGACGCGCGCGAACGCTTTTTCCGGGAGGCTGAAACCGCCGGGCGGCTACAGCATCAGAACATCGTGACGATATTCGATGCGGGCGAGGAACACGACCTGGCTTATATTGCGATGGAGTTTCTGAAGGGCAAAGATCTGGTTGATGCCTGCAAGGAAGGGCAGTTGCTTCCGGTACCCAAAGTGCTGTCCATCGTCGCTCGTGTGGCCGAGGCGTTGGCCTATGCGCACAAGCAAAATGTGGTGCATCGCGACATCAAGCCCGCCAACATCATGTACGAGATCACGAGTGATGTCGTCAAGGTCACTGATTTCGGCATTGCCCGCATCACCGACTCCAGCAAGACAAAGACAGGGTTAGTGCTTGGTACACCGAGCTTTATGTCACCGGAACAACTGGCCGGTAAGAAAGTGGATGGTCGGTCAGATCTTTACTCCTTGGGGGTCATGCTGTTTCAGATGCTTGCGGGCGTCCTGCCATTCAGGGGCGACTCCATGGCCGAGCTGATGTACAAGATTGCCAACGAGGAGGCACCGGACATCCGCATCATTCGCAAGGAATTGCCGGAAAACCTCGCCAACCTGATCGCGCTTTCGCTGAGCAAACGGCCTGAAACGCGATACCAGGATGGCGATCAGTTTGCTGCC
>JANOAP010000491.1:0-5656 GCA_031411175.1 Rhodoferax sp.
ACTCACCGGCATCGATATTTTTGGTGAGGTCCGCGGCTTGCTGCCGTCCACCGAATGGAAGCGCCGGGCCTACAAGCGCGCGGATCAGCAGAAGTGGTACGCGGGTGAGACCATTTCGCTGATCCGCGCGCTTGTAGGCCCGGCGCTTCCATTCGGTGGACGGCAGCAAGCCGCGGACCTCACCAAAAATATCGATGCCGGTGAGTTCGCCAAAGCCGAAGCGTTGCAACTGGTCGTGAATTTTGTCCACCCCCATGTCGTTGGCCAGGATGTAGTAATAAGTGTCGCAAGACTGCACGATGGATCGGTACATGTTGACCGTGCCATGGCCGCCTTCCTTGTCGTCGCGGAACCGGTGACCGCCAAACATGAAGAAGCCGGGGTCATTGATGCTTTGCTCGGGCGTGCGCGCACCGGTTTCCAGCGCGGCCAGCGCCATGAAAGGTTTGTAGGTGGAGCCTGGTGGGTAGGTGCCGCGCAGGGCCCGGTTCAGCAGCGGTTTATCAGGCGATTCGTTAAGCCCTGCCCAGCTTTCCGAATCGATGCCTTCCACAAACAGGTTGGGGTCAAACGTGGGCTTGCTCACAAAGGCCAGAATCTCGCCGGTCTTGGGGTCCATCGCGACCAACGCACCACGGCGGTCACCAAACAGGTCCTCCACCATTTTTTGCAGCTTGATGTCGATGGACAGCATCACGGTGTTGCCCGGTGTGGACGGGCTGCTGGCCAGCTTGCGCATGGCGCGCCCGCCCGCCGAGGTCTCCACTGAGTCCACCCCGGTCTGGCCGTGCAGTTGCGCCTCGAAACTTTGCTCCACGCCGAGCTTGCCGATGTACTCGGTGCCTTTGTAGTTGGTTTGCTGTTCGTCGGGCCAGTCTTCCATGGCCTTTTTTTCAGACTGGTTCACGCGACCTATGTAGCCAATCACATGGCTGGCCAGCTCGCCAAACGGGTAGTTGCGAAACAGGCGCGCCTTGATCTCCACACCGGGAAACCGATACCGTTGGGCGGCGAATTTGGCCACCTCTTCGTCTGACAACCGCGTGCGGATCGGCAGCGACTCAAAACTTTTGGACTCTTCAGTCAGCTTTTTGAAACGGCGCCGGTCACGCGGCGAAATATCGACCACGCTGGCCAGGTTTTCTATCGTCTGCTCAATGCTGCCAACTTTGGACGGCGTGATCTCCAGCGTGTAAGCCGAGTAATTGGTCGCCAGCACAATGCCATTGCGGTCCAGAATCAGGCCGCGATTGGGCACCACCGGAACAATGGCCGTGCGGTTGTTTTCGGCCTGCTCCTTGAGGTCTTCATGGCGAATGATCTGCAAATAGGCCAACCGGGACGCCAGCAGCACCAGGCACACCACCACAACCATGCTGGCCACAAACACCCGCACCCGAAACCGCGCCAGATCCGCCTCAACGTTACGCAATTCCGTCATAGGGGTCTGTTCGCATCAGGGTCGGGGGCTCTTCTTTGCGGCACCAGCAACAGCACGCTCACCACGGGCCACAGCAGGGCTTCGATCAACGGCGCGAAAAACATCAAAAACCCGGGAAACACGCCACCGCCAATCATGCGGACGATCAGCTCAATCAAATGGGCTGCTACAAACAGTGGCAGCACCTGAAAGGCCTGCGACGGCACGCTGAACCACAGCAGGCGACGGTGAATGGTGATGGCCAGAAAACTCAGCACGGTGTAGGCCAGGGCATGCTGGCCAAGCAGACTGCTCTGGTGCACATCCATAAAGATGCCAAAGACGAAAGCGGTGCCAATACCCACGCGAAAAGGCTGGTGAACGCTCCAGAACACCAGCACCAGGGCCAGCAGATCAGGCACCCACGCAGCCCGGCCCCACAGGCCCATGTTCTGCAACATGTTGAGCACCAGCGCGACCAGCAAGGTGCTCCAGATAAAAAACGGATTGGCAGGCAACAGCAGTTGCTGGCCGGGGCGCATGATCATGGGGTGGCCTCCGCAGAGCTGGCTTTGGCCGGTGCGTCTGCCTTGGGTTCTGCCTTGGCGTCTGTCTTGGATTTGCGCGCTGGCTTCTTGCCCGCAGCGGCTGGCGCGGGGTCTGCCGGTGGGCGCGGCAACACCTGGCTGGCCACGGGGCCCAGCACCATCACGTGGACCGTGCCGGAGGCCATGGCCACGGGGGTGCAATAAATGCGCGCGAAGGCCGTGTCAACACGGCGCTCAACCCGGTCTACGCGGGCGACCGGCAAACCCGGCGGATAAACCGCATCAACGCCGCTGGTGGTCAGAATGTCGCCGGCCTGCACATCGGCGTTGGCCGCCATGAAACGCAGCTCCAGAGCACCGCCATGGGCCGCCGCGTCGCCAAACGCGATGCCGCGCGCGCCAGTGCGTGTGTTCAGCACGGGAATCGCCTGGTCGCGATCAGTAATCAGAGTGACTTCACTGACGGACGGGTAGACCCGCGTGACCTGCCCCAGCACGCCGGACTCGTCCAGCACCGGAGAGCCGGTGGCCACGCCGTCGGTCAAACCCTTGTCGATGATGACCTTGCGGGTGTACGGGTCAGCTGCGTCGTACAACACCTGGGCTGCCTGGGCCGGTGCGTTCAAGCGATCGCGCAACGCCAGCAACTGGCGCAACCGAGAGTTTTCCAATGTCAACTGCTCCACCTGATTGGCACGCTGAGATAACTGCCCCAGCTTTTTGCGGGCGAGTTCTTCGTAGGTTTGGGATGCCTGCAGCGACTCAAAATATTTCCCGCCGCCTTGTGCCCATGACACCGGCTTCATGGCCAGCCATTGAACGGGCCGCAAGGCAGTCGCCACGACCACGCGCAGCGGCTGGGTGATTTTGAAACGTGTGTCGGCCACCATCAGGAAAATCGCCAGCGCGCTGAACACAATCAGTTTGGAAAGCGCGGACGGCCCTTGCCTGAAAAAAGGAGGGGGTGATCTGTCGAGGGTACCGAGAGGCATGGCCGCTTATTGTCCCGGTTTTTCAGCCTGAAACAGCAAGGCAGGCGGCATGAATCCGCACGCCGTGCAAGGGCACGACCCTAACGACCTTACTCAGACGTAAAGATCGAACCCATCCGCTCCATGCGCTCCAGCGCAATGCCGCAACCGCGCACCACGCAGGTCAGCGGGTCTTCGGCCACCAGCACCGGCAGGCCAGTTTCTTCGGCCAGCAGACGGTCCAGGTCACGTAGGAGCGCACCGCCTCCGGTGAGCATCATGCCGCGGTCGGCAATGTCGGCACCCAGCTCGGGCGGGGTTTGCTCCAGCGCGTTTTTGACGGCGGAGACGATGTTGTTCAGCGGGTCGGTCAGCGCTTCCAGAATTTCGTTGCTGGAAATCGTAAAGCTGCGTGGCACGCCCTCTGACAGGTTACGTCCGCGTACTTCCATTTCCTTGACTTCCGAGCCAGGGAAGGCCGAGCCGATTTTCTTCTTGATGGCTTCAGCCGTAGGCTCACCAATCAGCATGCCGTAATTGCGGCGGATGTAGTTGATGATGGCCTCGTCAAACTTGTCGCCACCAACCCGCACGCTGCCTTTGTAGACCATGCCGCCGAGCGAGATCACGCCGACTTCGGTGGTGCCACCACCAATGTCTACCACCATGGAACCACTGGCTTCCGACACCGGCAAACCGGCACCAATGGCGGCCGCCATCGGCTCTTCAATCAGGTAAACATCGCTGGCACCCGCACCCAAAGCCGATTCACGAATGGCCCGACGCTCTACCTGGGTGGAGCCGCAAGGCACGCAGATGATGATGCGCGGGCTGGGTTTGAAGATGCCGCGCGGGTGCACCATCTTGATGAACTGCTTGAGCATTTGCTCGGTCACCGTGAAGTCGGCAATCACGCCGTCTTTCATGGGGCGAATGGCTTCAATATTGCCGGGCACCTTGCCCAGCATGGCCTTGGCTTCCTTGCCGACAGCCTGAATCGTCTTCTTGCCCTGGGGGCCACCTTCGTGGCGAATGGCCACGACCGAAGGCTCATCAAGCACAATACCCTTGTCGCGTACGAAAATCAGGGTGTTGGCTGTGCCAAGGTCAATCGCCAGGTCGGTCGAAAAATACCGACGGAATGCGCTAAACATCAAATATCCTCTCGGGCACGACGACCACTATGGCCCGTCATCGCCCTATTTACCGGTTCAAAAAGTGAGAATTAAGCACGGAATTCTGCTGTTTTGCAGATGGTGCGCCAAAGGCGGGATAATACCCTATCCCCTGTGCACAACCTGACCGACTGCACCCCTCTGCGAGTGCTTTACAAGCGGTTTCAACTCATTTGCCGCCATGTCACTGACATCTTCCGATATCTCGCGCATTGCCAATCTGGCACGCCTGGAGCTCCAACCCAGCGAGAGTGAGCGCATGCTGACTCAAATCAATGGTTTTTTTGACATGGTCGAGAAAATGCGGGCCGTGGACACCACCGGCATCGAGCCTCTGGCCCACCCCGTTGACGCCAATCGCGCAAAGATTGCCGACATGGCGCTGCGCCTGCGCGAAGACCTGGTGAGCGAGCCCAACAACCGGGAAGCCAACCAGCGCAGCGCGCCCGCCGTGGAGCGCGGCTTATTCCTGGTGCCCAAGGTGATCGAGTAAAAAAAACCTAAGCGACTGACTGACACGACAAGAGATGACACAAGAATCCACGCAAATCCACGACCTGACCGTCGCCCAGCTCGCGGCCCGGCTGAAAGCCCGCCAGCTCTCGGCCACGGAGGTCGCCACGCACTTTCTGGCGCGTTCCAAAGCCCATGAATCGTTGGGCAACTTTGTTGACATCAATGAAGACGTCACCCTGCGCCAAGCTGCCGCCTCAGACCTGCGGCTGGCCAACGGAACTGCCGGCCTGCTGGAAGGCGTGCCCGTGGCGCACAAGGACATCTTCGTCACCAAAGACTTCGTGTCCACGGCGGGTTCCAGAATGCTGAAAGGCTATCGCTCACCTTTCGATAGCACGGTAGTCGCCAAACTGGGTGGGCAGGGCGTCGTCACGCTGGGCAAGCTCAACTGCGACGAGTTCGCCATGGGGTCCAGCAACGAGAATTCGGCGGTTGCGCCCGTCGGCCACAGCCAGCCGGTGCCAGTGCAAAACCCATGGGATGTCACGCGCATTCCGGGGGGGTCATCCGGTGCCAGCGCGTCTGCCGTCGCGGCGCGCCTGACGCCTGCGGCCACGGGCACCGACACGGGGGGGTCGATTCGCCAGCCCGCTGCGTTTTGTGGCGTCACCGGCATCAAGCCGACCTATGGCCGGGCGTCGCGGTACGGCATGATCGCCTTTGCCTCCAGCCTGGATCAGGCCGGGCCGATGGCGCGCACCGCTGAAGATTGCGCCATGCTGCTCAGCGCCATGTGCGGGCCGGATCTGGACCGCGACGCCACGTCACTTGATGTGCCCGCTGAGGACTACACCCGTTCATTAAACGATCCGATTGCTGGACTGCGCATTGGCGTGCCCAAAGAATTCTTCGGCGAAGGCCTAGCCGGCGTTGTGCGCAAAGACACAGAAGGCGCACTGACAGAGTATGAAAATCTCGGTGCCTAACTGGTGCCGGTGTCGCTGCCCCGCACCGAGCTGTCGATCCCCGTCTACTACATCATTGCGCCCGCTGAAGCGTCCAGCAACCTGAGCCGTTTTGATGGCG
>JANOAP010000492.1:0-5175 GCA_031411175.1 Rhodoferax sp.
TTCTGCCGTCCAGGCTCCTGGGCAATGGCCAAAGCGAACGCTTGCGGACCGCCCGCTACACCCTGGACAAACGCCAAACGCCAGCCCGCACAAATACCGGGTGTCCGTTAACTGCATCACGCCCGCGCCAGATTTGTCCCATTTCCGGGCCGCAGCGGGTTCCTAAGCCCGTTTCTGCGTGACTTACATCACACGTGGTTTTGACCAATGTCGCCAAAAATCGGGGCATCGCAAATTTTTATTGCGTCAGGTGAGGTAAATCCATGAACTCGTTGAATACAAAAACTTTTCAGTCCATCGCCCGTACCCGGGCCGTACGCTCGCGCACTAGGGTCGCAGGCGGTTTCCGCCTCGCACTCATGGCCTCGCTGCTGGTCGGCCTGTCGACCCAGGCCGCACCCTTGCTCAACCCCATCGTGGCCGGGGCCGCACGGCCCGGCACCGAGGGCGGTGGCCTGTCTGGCAGCTGGTACAAGGTAAACAACGACGCTCGGTTCAGCACCTACTCGTACACCGAAACCGACCCTGATTCGCCCCGGTGGAACCAAACCGGGCCCATCAGCTCGTTTTCGTGGGCCACCGGCATCTGGTCTGTGGGCGACATTGCCGCCCTGGCGACGGGCAACAACCCCGTTGTGACAGCCACCGCCAGCACCCTGTCGGCCGTGAGTTTTGCCAACAACATCTACAACAACACGGTAGTCTCTGGTGGCTTCGGCTCACCTTGGGCGCCAGATTACACGCGCCCGCTGGCCCCGCTGCTGGGTGGGCAAAACAGCTGCGCACTGACCACGGTGCCCACCCCAGGCTGTGCTTTGGAAGAAAACTACGCCGCCACCTTCACCGGCTTTGTGTACATCCCGGTGGCCGGCCTGTACGATTTTGGCGTGTTTGCCGACGATGGGTTCATGTTCAGCCTGCTGGGGGCCGGTGGCAGCCACCTCGATGTGGGCCAGCCCGACCTGGTGGGCAGCAGTGGCCGGGGCTTTTTCAGCCTGGCCGCAGCCGTGGCGCAGGGAGACACCATCGAGCTGGCGCAGGGTTTTTATGGCATCGACCTGAGCTACTTCAACCGCCTGCAGGGCGGCGTGATCGACCTCAGCTGGCGCGGCCCGGCGGATACCGAGTTCACCGTGATTGACCCTACTGACCTGTACAACGCGGTTCCCGAGCCGGGCACGCTGGCCCTCACAGCCCTAGCCCTGGCCGGGTTGTGGTTTGGACGACGCACCACCCGGGCGCAGGCCCCGGGCCCGTCGCCCCGGTCATGCTAAGCCGCAGCGCCCTGTTGCTTGCCCTTAGTGCCGCCTCCGTTCATTGCCTTGCAGCCACCCCCGGCCCAGTCTCCAGCCCCGGTTCCAGCCCGACTCCCAGCGCGACACTCATGGCCCGCCCCCAGGCGGCCTACCAGCAGGCCATTCGCGACGCCCGCGCCGGGCGCTGGGACGATGCCTTGCCCGTGCTGCGCGAGCTGGTGGCGGCCTACCCGCGCAACCCGGCTTACCGGGATGACCTGATCGTGGTGCTCAGCTGGTCTGAGCGCCACACCGAGGCGCTACAGGCCAGCCAGAGCATGACGCTCAATGCCCGCGTGCCGGACTATGTGCTGTCGGCCCTGGGCAAATCGGCACTGAGTGGTGGGTAGGCCGCGCGCGCCGCCCAGGCCTACAGCCTGCTGCTCCAACGCCGTCCGCGTGACACCGATGCAGCCCAAGGGCTGGCGCGTGCCAAGCAGGTGGTGGCTGCTGCCACGACGGCTGCCGCTGCCGTGCCTGTCACCGTCGCTCCCGCGTCAGCCACACCTGCCGCGCTCCCCCAACTCGCAACACAAGTCAACACCCCGGTGGTTGCGCCCGCAGCGCCGCCGCTGTGGGATGGCGCTGCGAACCAGGCCGTTAACGCCGCCCGCATCCGTACTGCCATGGCCGCGCTGGACCAGGATTTCACAACCCAGCGTTACGCCGCGCTTGACGCCGCCCTGGCCGACAACCTGCAGCTCACCACGCAAGCCACGGCGGCTGGGCAAGCCAGTGTGGCGCGCCGGTTGCAGCTGGACCGCCTGGTGGCCTTGCAGGCACGCGGCCAATCGACGCAGGTGGTGACTGAATTTTTAGCGCTGGATGCTGCTGGCTTGCCCATGCCCCCTTACGCCATGAACGCGGCGGCGGACGCTTACCTGTCCTTGCGCCAGCCTGAGGTGGCCCGCGCGCTGTACCAGCGTTCCATGCTGGCCGAGGGCAACCCCCAGGCACCCAACGGCACCCAGATGGCCCTGATGTACGCCGAGCTGGAGGCCGAGAATTTCCCGGGCGTGCATGCCATCGTGCAGCAGCGGCTGGCGGCCACAGGGCGCAGCCCGGCGGCCCGTGCCAACGCGGTGGCCGTGCTGCGTTTTGCCGACCGCCTGCCGCAGGCCGATGAGGCCTTGCAGCAGCTCAGCGCCGAGTTCCCGCAGGACAGCGGCCTGTGGCTGACCCAGGCCGATCTGCTGGCGCAGCGGGGCCTGCCGCGTGCGGCAGAAGCGCGCTACCGCGACGTGCTGGCCCAGGAGCCCACCCACCTCAAAGCCCGTGTGGGGGTGACCCGAGCCCTCTGGGCGCAGGGCGACATCGTGGCCACCGCAGAGCAGGTGGCACGCCTGCAGGCCGAGGCCCCAGAGCACCCTGCCGTGGTGCGCCTGGTGCAGGATTGGCAGCGGCGGCAACGCCCTTTGCTGACCAGCAGTGTGAAGCGTGGCTGGGGCGCGGGCAGCGTGGCGGGCAATGCCGACCTGACCTTGTCCAGCAGCCTGCATGCGGGGCAGGACGACACCGGTTTCCAGCTCTTTGCAACCCATCACCTGGCTACGGCGGGCTGGTGGTGGGATGCCGCGCGCCAGTACCGCGGCGAGGCGACACACCAGCGTGCAGGCGTGGGCGGCGAGTGGACGCTGCGCGACCTGCAGGCCATGCTGGAGGTCGGCACCGATGTGGACAACGGACGCGACCTGTACCTGACGGCCAGCGCCGGATGGCAGCTGTCCGATGCGCTGTCCCTGCGCGCCCGCTACGAGAGCCAGACCAGCGATTTTCCGCTCAAGGGCCGGGTGCCCGATGTGGAGCCGGGCGAGCCCACCTACCTGCACAGCGACAAGCTGACATTGGGCGCAGCCTACCGCTGGAACGAAACACGGCGCGTGGCCGCCGATCTCGCCAGCTACCGCTTCAACGACGGCAACCAGCGCCAGTCACTGGCCGCCAGCTGGACCGAGCGCCTCTACAGCGGTGAGGGTCGCACGCTGGACCTGCAAACGGCGGGCTACACCAGCCGCAACAGCCTGCGGGGCCGGGCCTATTTCAACCCGAGCAGCGACCTCGCCCTGTCGGCCACGCTGACGGCGGACTGGCTGACCTGGCGGCGCTACGAGCGCAGCTTCAACCAGCGCCTGTCTTTCACACTGGGCACCTACCGCCAGGAAAGCGGCGACATCGGCAACAACCAAACTTACGGCGGCAACGCGTTTTACGGCCTGCACTACGAGCACGAATGGCAATGGGGCCCAGACCGCAGCCTGCGCTATGGCATTGGCACACGCCGCTTCCCGTACGACGGCAAATACGAAACCGGCCACTATGTTGACGCCACCCTGGTCTGGAGGTTCTGAGCCATGACCGACTTTTTTTCTGGCGCTTTCATCCGTGGCGTATTCGACTTCACGTTTTACTACCCCCTGTTCATGTCTTACCTGTGGATGGTGGGCGGGCTGTATTACTACTTTCATTACGAGCGCCTGGACCCGCCCCATGACCAGCCGCCGCCACTGCCAAGTTACCCACCCGTGAGTGTGCTGGTGCCTTGCCACAACGAGGGCTTGAACCTGTTGGAGACGGTGGCATCACTGCAGGCCATCGACTACCCCGAGTATGAAATCCTGCTGATCAACGACGGCAGCACCGACGACTCGCCCGCCCTGATGGACGAGCTGGCGCGGCAGGACAGCCGCATCCGCGTGGTGCACCTGGCCAGCAACCAGGGCAAGGCAGTGGGCCTCAACACGGCGGCCATGGTGGCCCGGCATGACTTCTTTTTGTGCATCGATGGCGACTCGCTGGTGGACCCGCACTGCCTGCGCTGGATGATGCGCCACCTGCTGCGGGGTCCACGGGTCGGCGCGGTGTCGGGCAACCCGCGCATTCGCACGCGCTCCACGCTCCTGGGGCGCATTCAGGTGGGGGAGTTTTCGTCGATCATTGGCCTGATCAAACGGGCACAGCGCACCTACGGCAAGATGTTCACCGTGTCGGGCGTGATTGTGTGCTTCCGCCGTGCCGCCCTGCACGATGCCGGCTACTGGAACCCCGACGCCCTGACGGAGGACATCGACATCAGCTGGCGCCTGCAAATGCGTCACTGGGACGTGCGCTTCGAGCCTAGCGCGCTGTGCTGGATACTGATGCCCGAAACCTTCCGGGGCCTGTGGCGCCAACGCCTGCGCTGGGCCATGGGTGGCGCCCAGGTGCTGTTCAGCCAGAACAAGCTGTTTGGCCACTGGCGCTACCGTCGCATGATGCCGGTGTACCTGGAGTATTTCACCAGCGTGCTGTGGGCTTACACCATGGCCGCCGTGTGCGTGCTCTGGCTGCTGGGCCAGTTCATGTCCCTGCCGCCCGCGCTGCACATCAACACCTTGCTGCCCGGCTGGAACGGTCTGGTCATTGGCACCACCTGCCTGCTGCAGTTTGGCTTGAGCATGCGGCTGGATGCCAAGTACGAAAAGGGCCTGGGGCGCAACTACTACTGGATGATCTGGTATCCGCTGGCGTTCTGGATCCTGAGCGTTTTAACCACCTTGGTGGCCATACCCAAGGTGATTTTGCGCGGTCGTCAGCGCGCCACTTGGGTGAGCCCCGATCGAGGGCTGCGATCATGAAAACAAACCCGTTGATCATCGAGCGCCCCGACCTTCAGGTCTGGCAACAAAAAGCCATGTTTAGCGTGCTCACGGCGGCCTTCTGGGTCGGCTGGTTCGTGCTGTGGCTGCCCTTGGTGACGCTGGTGGCCTGGTTCTTCTTTGGCTACAAGATCCAGATCCACATGATTGAGCTGGACGGCTACCGGGCCTTTGGCCAGCTGCTGGTGGTGTACGCGGGGGTGGTGCTGGTCATGGGGGGGGGGCTGATTCTCTGGGCCAAGTAC
>JANOAP010000493.1:0-13443 GCA_031411175.1 Rhodoferax sp.
GGGACACATACAGCTTGAGCATCAGCGGCAGCATGGCCGAGCCTTCCGAGTAATGCAGCCACTGGTGGTAGGCCTCAAACTCCTGCGTGTGTGGCGCAGGCTGCAGGCGGCCACCGCCATGGTGGCGGATGAGGTAGTCCACGATGGCACCCGACTCATACACCGTAAAGCCGTTGTCGGTGATGACGGGCGACTTGCCCAGCGGGTGAACCGCTTTGAGCTCCGGTGGCGCCAGTCGCGTCTGCGCGTCCCGCGCGTAATGCTTGATGTCATAGGTGACGCCAAGTTCTTCCAGCAGCCACAGCACGCGCTGTGACCGGGAGTCATTGAGATGGTGAACCACAATCATGGTGTTTCCTCGGTTTGATCAGGCAGGCAGGGTACTCCAATCCGCAGATCCAAGCGACGAGAATGGTTTTAAACCAGGCAGTAACTAAACAGACTGAGCATGTATTTACTGACGTTCAAGACTAAAATCTTCCCATGCAAACCAGCAATGTCGTGAAGGTATCGTTCAAACAGCAAATGCTCAAGGCGCGCGAAGACGCCATCATCGAAACGGTGAACCGGCTTCTCGCAGAAAAAGGTTTTGAAGCCATGACGGTGGACGAAGTGGCGGCCAACGTCGGCATTGCCAAGGCCAGCCTATACAAGCATTTCCCCAGCAAGGAAGACCTGGCCGCTGCGGCCATGGTGCGGGTCATGCAGCGGGCGCAGACTTTTCTCAAGACGTTGCCCGCAGTAGCCCTGCCCCTGGACAATATTCGCGCCGTGGCCCGCTGGACGATGGAGGTCAAGCTGGCTGGCCAGATGCCCTCACTGCCCAGCCAGAACTCCAGCCTGCGCGCCACGCTGATGGCCAACCGTGACTACATGGATGGCCTGATGGAGGTCAGCGACACGCTCGGTGCCTGGATCGAAGCCGCCCAGGCTGCCGGCACGCTGAACCCCGGGTTGCCGGCCATTGCCGTGCTCTACACCTTGTATGCGCGTGCCTGCGACCCGGTGCTGGAATTTCTGAAGATGGGTGGCCAGCACAGCAACGAGCAGATTGTGGATCTGGTGCTGTCCACTTGTTTTGACGGGCTAAATGCCCGCTAGCCCTTATAAGGCATGCTTGAGTAGCTATTAAATAAGTAGCAATCGGGCTAACGAACCATCAGCACCGGCACATGGCACTGCGCCAGCACCTGGGTCGCTACCGAGCCCATCACCAGCTTGAGCAAGGCGCCGTGGCCGTGCGAGCCCATCACCACCATCTCGAATTTGTTGCTTTCAGCAAACTTGGCAATGGTTTCCCCCACATGGCCGACCTTCCAGGTGCTCTTGGCGTCAATGTTGTGACGCATCAGGAACTTGATGACGGGTGCAAGCACCTTTTCTGCTTCCTCGGCGTGGTACTTTTGAACAACGTCTTTGCCCACCATAGAGCGCGCATGCGGAGGCAGCGGCGGCTGCACCGTCAATACGGTGAACTCGTTCTCCAGACCGAACAGCTCGGGATGGGTGGTTAGATAAGCCAGCATCCTCTTGGTGTAGGGGCTACCGTCAGCAGCGAGCAGAATTTTCATGATGACTCCAGGGATTGATGGCGCCAGTCTAGTGGAGCCAAAAAGTCTGACATTGATCCATGTCAAGGCATTGAAAGTCAATTGCTACTGTTTATGTAGCTAATTCAGACATACCCATGCGCCCTAGTGGTCAATCTTGATGATCATGTCGCTGTGAAATTTGGCTTGCTCGTTCTTGCGCGCATAGCCCAGCGGGTTGGCCACCACGCGGCAGCCCTGCGCGGTGTAGTCGCTGGGGGCGTGCAGGTGTCCGTGCAGCCACAGGTTGGCCAGCGGCAGCAATTCATCCAGCGCGCTGCAAAACCCAGCCGTGCCGGGCGTCAGGCCGTAACGGGGGTCTGCACTTTTCAGGCTGGGCGCAAAGTGGGTGACCACCACGGTGCTGCCGTCAAAGGGCACGGCCAGCGCAGCTCGCAGCCAGGCCTGGCATAGCAGTGCCTGTTCCCGGACCTCGGCCGCCAGCATGGGTGCCTCATGGCGTGACGTGCCGGCCTTCTTGAGGTAATAGTTGGCTGCGCGAAAGGCCTTGTCCCGCGCTTTGAGTTGCTGCGTCAGCGCCGTGGGTGATGCCATTGCCGCAGCCCCGGTGGGACCTAGCGCGTCAAAGTCGCTCCACAGCGTGGTGCCGATGAACCGCACCGGCGCGGCACCCTGTCTGCCAGGCAGCGTGACCACTTCGCGCTCCAGCCAGGTGATGCCCAGCCGCTCGCAAGTCTGGCGCAGCCGCTGGTGGGCGGCGTCAAAGTCCAGCATATCGTACTCATGGTTGCCGGGGACGTACAGCACCGGCGTGGGCCAGCCGTGGCGCGGCGAAAAGCGTTGCAGGCCAAAGTCGTCCCCGGCAAGCTGGGAGCCGGTCTGGTACGAGCCGATGTCCCCGGCCAGCACCAGAAGATCGGCACCGGCGGCGGGCACGGGCACGAAGTGGGGATGCACCTCCAGATGCAAATCAGACAGAAGCTGGATGTTCATCAGGCTTCAAACGCCGCTTTGGCCAGCGCGCTGAGAGTCTTGCGCAGCCATTGGTGGGCACTGTCCCGCTCCACCCGGTGATGCCAAAGCGCATCCACATGGACCACCGGCACCGCAAAAGGCAGGTCGCGCAGCACCAGCTGGTCTGCAATGCCTGTCACGCCCACAAAATGCCGTGGCAGCACGGTCAGTAAGTTGGAGCTGGCCACCACCCGGCCGGCCGTGAAAAACTGGTTCACGGTGAGCACTACGCGGCGCTCGCGCCCCAGCGACGCCAGTGCCTCGTCAATAAAGCCGAAAGGCCGCCCCGAGAAGCTCACCAGCATGTGGCGCGCCGAGCAAAACCGGTTGATGGTCATCGGCCCGCTGGCCATGGGGTGGTCACGCCGCATCACGCACACATAGTTGCCGTCATACAGCCGCAGATGCGAATACGCCACCGCCTTGCCCACCTGCGCGCGGGCGGTCAGGTCGGCCAAAGCCGCCGGGAAATAGCCGAGGGCCATGTCGGCCGTGCCGTCTTCAAGCATGCGCCGAGGGTCGCGCGTGGTCAGTGGCACCACGCGCACCGATACACCCGGCGCGTCCTGGTCCATCACGGCGATCAGGCCGGGCATCAGCTCGGCCGCGGTGGCGTCGGCCATGGCCAGCACAAAGGTGGTGGTCGCCTCGGCCGGTGTGAAGTCGCTTGGCACCAGGGACTCCTGCAGGTTGCGCAAAGCGTCTCGCACCGACGGCCAGATGGTGAGCGCGTGGGGCGTGGGCTCCAGGCCCTGGCCGCTGCGTTTGAGCAAGTCATCGCCCAGCGCGTCGCGCAACCGCCGCATGGCGTTGCTCACGGCGGGCTGGGTCAGCGACAGGTTGCGGGCAGCACGGGTCAGGCTGCGCTCGGTCATGACTTCGTCAAACACGCGCAGCAGGTTCAGGTCAAAGGTGCGGAAGTTCAGCACGGGCATGCTGTATTCTGCCAATTAATCACAATCATGAATACCCGTAATCATAAATATAAAGTTGAATGACACTAGTAATTACCCTAATATCGCTTGGCATCAGGAACATTTGTTCCAGTGCTTTAGATAAAGGAATTCACCATGACCAGCTTTGTACACATCAACTATCCTGTAGAACACCCTGGTGTTGCCCGGGCTGAGGCGATTGCTGCCTCTGTCGTGAACATTCGGCGCAACTTCGACGCGACCCGGTCTCTGGCCACCATGTTGCTGGCTGCCCTGGTTGCGGCGCTGGTCGTGCTGGCCGACCAAATGATCGATACCTGGGCTGACGGCCATCTGTTTGCCGCCTGGGTGGCTCTGTGGTCCGTGGCCTTCGTTGCCCTGGCCTTGTTTGCGTCCGCAGCACGTGGCACAGCGGTCAGCGTGGCGGGCGCCTACAAGAACTGGACCCAGAATCTGCAAAAGTCCCGCGACGAAGCGGCCTACCTGGAAAGTGCCAGGAACGACCCCCGCATCATGGCTGAGCTGGACGCCGCCATTTTGCGCAGCGAGAAAGTCGAGGCTACCTCCGTCGCCGTTGTCCAAGCCAATCCTGTGGCGCGCAAGGTGGTTGCCCCCATGGCCGCCTTTGAAGCCCGCAAGATCCCTGGCAGCTACCTGCGCAACTTCTGACCCGTTTCCCCGCCCCGAAGACTCGGGGCCCAAGCGCAAAAAAGCCACCGCACGCGGTGGCTTTTTTGTGGGCGCAGGCCGTTTAAGGTGCGTTTAAGATGGGTTGAAATCAGGCCGTCAGGCGATTTTCAAGTTGCAGGCGCGTGGCTTCCAGCTCTTTGGGCAGATGGAAGGCGAGTTGCGTGAACAGCTCGGTGTGCAGCTTGAGCTCGTCTTTCCAGGCAGGAATATCGAAACTCGTGACGGTCTTGAACTGTTCAGGCGTGAACTTCAGGCCGGTCCAATTCAGTTCTTCATAAGTGGGGCTCACACCAAATGGCTGGTCAACGCCTTGGGCCGTGCCTACCAGGCGGTCAATCATCCACTTGAGCACGCGCATGTTTTCACCGTAGCCGGGCCAGACGAACTTGCCATCAGCACCTTTGCGGAACCAGTTGGTGCAGAAAATCTTGGGCACGGTGGCACCTGAAGCCGCCAGCTTTTCGCCCATGGTGAGCCAGTGCTGGAAGTAGTCGCTCATGTTGTAGCCGGTGAAAGCAATCATGGCGAATGGGTCGCGACGCACCACACCCTGCTGGCCGGCTATGGCGGCCGTGGTCTCGGAGCCCATGGTGGCGGCCATGTAAACACCTTCAACCCAGTTGCGGCCTTCAGACACCAGCGGCACCGTGGTGGAGCGGCGGCCGCCAAAGATGAAGGCGTCAATCGGCACGCCAGCGGGGTCATCCCAGGCCGAATCCAGCGCCGGGTTGTTGAGCGCGGCTACGGTGAAGCGTGAGTTGGGGTGGGCGGCTTTGGCACCGGTCTCCTTGGCAATCTGGGGTGTCCAGTCTTTGCCCTGCCAGTCAATCAAGTGAGCGGGCAGGCTGCCGCTGTCTTGCTCCAGGCCTTCCCACCACACGTCGCCGTCATCGGTCAGGGCCACGTTGGTGAAGATCACGTCCTTGTTCAGGCTGGCCATGCAGTTGGGGTTGGTCAGCATGTTGGTGCCGGGGGCTACGCCAAAGTAGCCGGCTTCGGGGTTGATGGCGTGCAGCTTGCCCTGGGCACCGGGTTTGATCCAGGCAATGTCGTCGCCAATGGTGGTGACCTTCCAGCCTTCAAAACCGGCAGGTGGCACCAGCATCGAGAAATTGGTTTTGCCGCAGGCGCTAGGGAACGCCGCTGCCACGTGGTATTTTTTGCCTTGCGGGTTGGTCACGCCCAGAATCAGCATGTGCTCGGCCAGCCAACCTTCGTCCCTACCCATGTTGGAGGCAATGCGCAGCGCAAAGCATTTCTTGCCCAGCAGGGCGTTGCCGCCGTAACCCGAGCCATAGCTCCAGATTTCGCGGGTTTCAGGGTAGTGCACGATGTACTTGGTCTTGTTGCAGGGCCATTTCACATCGGCCTGGCCAGCCGCCAGTGGGGCACCCACGGTGTGAATGCAGGGCACAAAGGCACCGTCTACGCCGAGCACGTCGTACACGGCTTTGCCCATGCGCGTCATGATTTTCATGTTCACGGCCACATACGGGCTGTCGGACAACTCAATGCCAATGTGGGCAATGGGGCTGCCCAGGGGGCCCATGGAGAAAGGCACCACATACATGGTGCGGCCCTTCATGCAACCGTCAAACAGCGGCTGCAGTGTGGCGCGCATTTCAGCCGGGGCCACCCAGTTGTTGGTGGGGCCAGCGTTTTCCTTCTTTTCGGAGCAGATGAAAGTGCGGTCTTCCACGCGGGCCACGTCGGTGGGGTCGGAGCAGGCCAGAAAGCTGTTGGGGCGCTTGGCCGGGTTGAGCTTTTTGAACACACCGGCGTCTACCAGCACCTGGCACAGGCGGTCGTATTCTTCTTGTGAGCCATCACACCAGTAAATGGCATCCGGCTTGGTCAGGGCGGCCATGTCGGCCACCCAGGCGATCAGATTCGCGTTTTTAACGTAGCTTGGGGCATTGAGGTTCAAGCCTTGCATTACGGGTGAGTTCATAAAAGCTCCTAGTTTAAAAATCGTCTTTTCAAAACAAGGCTGCTTTGAGAAAGCGACTTTGCCGCCGGAACCCGTGGCTGGCGGATCCAGTGAATCCGGTGGCCGGGATGACGATTTTATGAACTGGTCCCGAAGTTACGGGTGGATTACATCCGAAAGATATGCAAAAAACGCATTGCTTTATGCGTCGAATTTCGCACGTTTTCCGGCACTATTTCACGCGCAGACGCGCATGTGCTCGGGCCGCTAGCAGTCGCTTTCAGCGTCGCACTGGGGAAGGGTTTGACCGGGAGATGGGGCGTTGGGTGAGCAGATCACGCGGTGCCGGGGCCGCAATGTGGGCGTGAGGGTGCGCCTGGCACCCACACGCCGGGGTCATCAGGCCATGGAGACGGCAATGAATGCCAGGAGGAACATCAGCACGCCACCGACCAGGGGCAACACGATGGGAATCAGCGGCACGATGGCTTCGGTCGCGTCAACTTCGTGTTTTTCGGCGGGGGAAGAGTGCTGCGGTGCGGGAGCGGACATGTTGCTTCTTTCAAAAGGCTGGTTGCTTACATTTTACCCGTTTGGCAGGGGGCCGGGCCTGCAAAGGGCCTAAAAGCGCCTGCACAGGGCCTACAGCAACGCCCAGGTGGTCGTGGCGCGGCAAACACTCTTGCCGTCATTTGCGCCGCGAATGTCAACCTCGCCAAACGCCAGCGCCTTGCCAGCGCGGATCACACGGGCCTCGATCAGAGCATCCTGCTTCGACAAAGGCTTGAGAAAGCTGTTGTTCATCTGCACCGTGGTGCAGGGCCGGAACTCGCCAAAGTGATGGACCAGTGCCAGCACCATCGCCGTGTCAGCCGCTGCCATCATGGCCTGACCACACAGCATGCCGCCTACCCGTGATAGCTGCGGGTTGTCAGGCAGGCGAAGCGTGACACCCGTGTCGCCAGACGACTCCACCCTCAGGCCCAGCGCGTGAACCCAGGGTGCCACAAGGTCACCCAGGGCAGTTTGCAGCGTATCGATATTCATCGCGTGATGATATTCAAACCATCTGCGCTTCAAAACCCGCCTTTTGCAACTGGGCCAGCACGTCCGCAATATGCGGGCGGCTGCGGGTCTGGATCACGAGTTCAATCTCGACATTTTGGGCTGACAGCGTGGTGAAGGCCCGCTGGTGGTGCACCTCATCAATATTGGCCCCTGCCTGCGCCACCGTGGCCGTGATGGTGGCCAGCGAACCCGGCACGTCGCGGGCGCTCACGCGGATGCGCGCCAGCCGCCCCGCGCGCACCATGCCGCGCTCAATGATGGCGGCCAGCAGCAGCGGGTCGATATTGCCGCCGCACAACACCAGGCCCACGCGCTTGCCCTTGAACCGCTCGGGGTACTTGAGCAGCGCGGCCAAGCCCGCTGCACCTGCGCCTTCAACCAGTGTTTTCTCCACTTCAAGCAGCATCACAATGGCCTGTTCGATGTCGCCTTCGTCCACCAGCACCAGGTCATTCACCAGCCTGGCGACAATTTCCTGCGTGATCTTGCCCGGTGTGCCCACCGCAATGCCCTCTGCGATGCTGCTGGTGCCCTGCGGATGCTGCGTGTGCTTGATGGCGTTGAACATCGCGGGGAATCGCGTGGTTTGCACGCCTATGATTTCAATGCCGGGCTTTATCGCTTTGGCCGCCGTGGCCATGCCGCCAATCAGCCCGCCGCCGCCAATTGCGACAACCAGCGTGTCCAGATCAGGCACGTCTCGCAGCATTTCCAGGGCGACCGTACCCTGGCCGGCCACGATGTCTTCGTCGTCGTAGGGGTGAACAAAATTCAGGTGCTCCTGCTGCGCCAGTTGCAGGGCATGGGTGCGGGCTTCGTCCAGCGTGTCGCCGTGCAGCACCACGTCGGCACCAAAGCCGCGCGTGCGCTCTATCTTGACGCCAGGGGTGAAGCGCGGCATTACGATCACCGCCCGCAAACCCAGCCGCTGCGCATGGTAGGCCACACCCTGGGCATGGTTGCCCGCACTCATGGCAATCACGCCGGTGGCTTGGGCATCTAGCTGCGCCAGTTTGTTGCAGGCACCACGCTCCTTGAAAGAGGCCGTGAACTGAAGGTTCTCAAATTTGAGGAAAACTTCAGCCCCGGTGATGTCAGACAAGGTCTTGGACGCCACGCAGGGTGTCTGCAGGATGTGACCCTGCAGCCGGGTTGCCGCGTCGGTGATATTCTTGAATTCAAGCATCTGCGCATTGTGATGCCTGTGCGGCGAGGTGCGCGCTGCCGCCATGCGACTGTTGTGGATTTCACAAACCCTGTCTTCCATCTGGTGCCGGTCTGCGTTAAGGTGCTACTGCACTTCAGTGCTGGAGGCGTTTGATGGTCAAGCGAATGATTCCGGATATCTCTAATGGACATGTGCTGGTTTCACCAGGGCTGAAAGACGCCCCGGTGCTGGACCTGATGTGCTCCCATTTTGTGCTGACACTGGCTGCCCGCCAGGGGCCGGGGTTCAATGCGCGCCGGGATCTCAACAGCGTGATTTCGCTGGCCGGTCGCCATCTGGTCTGGCCCGCGTCCGTGCTGGAACGCGTGCGCGAGTTTCTGGCCCGGCGTTGCGCCAGCAACGAATTGTGGCGCGGTCATGAGAAATTGAAGCCCCCGGAATTCCTGGCGCGGTATGGTGTGTGGCGCGGCCCGTATGAAGAAGGCACGCTTTTCTTTTACCTGGACGAATACGCCAAAGACAAGCCGAAAGACCTGATCTCGGTGCTGGCCGCCACGGGCGAGTGGCTTACCCACTCGCTCAAAAAACAGTCAACCCTGGTTGAGAAAAATATCGACGCGCTGGCGGGTCTGCTGCAACTCAACAAAGCAGAGCGTGCGCTGCTGCTCTATGGCACGCTGGCCCGCTACCAGCGCGACCTGCGCAGCATTCTGGTGGAGTTCAAGGTCAACAATGCGCCCGAAGCCTATGCCGCCATTGCCGAGGTGGCGGGCGTCAACGCGGCGGAAGTCGGTGAAGCCCTGCGGGCCGGATCGCGACTGGAGCGCATTGGCCTGGTGGAAAACCTGATCTCCGAGCACAACATCACCGACCTGGCCGACCTCATGAAGGTCAGTGAAAAATTGCCCCCCGTGCTGATGCGCGAGTACCGCGACCGGTCGGAGTTGATGGCTGTATTCACCCGGCCCTCCAGCAAGAGCGGCCTGACCATGGGCGACTTTTCGTTTGTGGAAGACGACACCAAGGTGCTGTGCGCACTGCTGGCCAACGCCGTGGCGCGCAAGGAGGCCGGTATCAATGTGCTGCTATACGGCCCGCCCGGCACCGGCAAAACCGAGCTGGCCAAAGTGGTGGCGCAGGCCGCGGGGCTGGAGCTGTTTGAGGTGGAATACGCCGACCGTGACGGCAACTCTTTGAGCGGGCGCGACCGCTACCGCTCCCTGCAAATTGCCCAGGTGTTTCTCAAAGGCAGTGCGCAAGCCGCGCTGCTGTTTGATGAAGTGGAAGACGTCTTCCCGCCGATTTCCAGCGAAGCCGCGCAGTTGCTGGCGCGCGCCGAGCAAGTGGCCGCGCCCAGCAATGGCAGCGTCAACGGCAAGGCCTGGGTCAACCAGATTCTGGAGTCCAACACCGTGCCCACTATCTGGGTGACCAACCGCATCGAACAGATCGACCCCGCGTTTCGCCGCCGCTTTGCCTATCACCTGGAACTCAAATCGCCACCCCCCGGCGCGCGCGAGGGTGTGGTGCGCAAGACGCTGGAAGGCGTTGAGGTGTCAGACGAATTCGTGGCCCGGCTCACCGCGCGCAAAGGCTTGACGCCGGCGCAAATTCGCACCGCCGTCAGGTTTGCAGACCTCGTGGCACCGGCAACGCTCAGTGTCGAAGGCCTCATCGAGCGCCAGCTCAAAAACGCCGACCACGCCCTGGGCAACCGCGCGGGCGACACCAAGGCCAGGCGCATGGTCACCAGCTATGACCTGGCCATGCTCAATGTTGAAACCCGGTACGAGATACCGCGCATCGTGCAGGCGCTGCAAGCCAAGGGCCATGGCACCTTGTGCTTTTACGGCGCGCCCGGTACGGGCAAAACAGCCTTGGGCGAGCACATTGCCACGGCGCTGGACAGGCCCCTGATCATCAAGCAGGCCAGCGACCTGATGAGCAAATTCGTCGGCGAGACCGAGCAGAACAAGGCCGCCATGTTCCGCGAAGCCGAAGCCGAAAAAGCCGTGCTGCTGCTGGACGAAGCCGACAGCTTTCTGCAAGACCGCAGGGGTGCGCAGCGCACCTATGAAGTCACCGAAGTCAATGAAATGCTGCAGGGCATGGAGCGCTACAACGGCATCTTCATCTGCACCACCAATCTGCTGGACAAGCTGGACCAGGCCGCGCTGCGCCGCTTCACGTTCAAGATCAAGTTCAGGCCACTGACCATTGCTCAGCGCGAAACCATGTTTGTGGTGGAAGCACTGGCGGGTGATGCCTCGCTGCTGACCCAAAGCCTGCGTGAGCGTCTGCGTGTGATGGACCAGTTGTGCCCAGGCGACTTTGCCGCCGTCAAGCGCCAGTCCACCATCCTCGATTCAGAGCCGGGGGCTGAGGAATTTGTGGAGCAACTGGAGGCCGAGCACCGCATCAAGCCCGAGGTGCGTGAGAACCGGGGCATGGGATTTTTGCAATGAGCATGGGGTAAACCCTTCCCCTGTTCAGATTCCCCCATTTGGGGGATGGTCAGATTGTCTGGCGTGCTCTACCCTTTGCGTGAAGCAAAACAATCAGGGATGGGGAGGCAGCATGCAGGACATCGCAGCCAAGCCGCAGGGAACGAGCCTTGCACAACCGCAACATCACGATGCCCTGACCGCCCTGTGCGCCATAGCCCGCTTCCATCAAGTCGCTGCCGACCCCGCCACACTGGCCCACCAGCTCGGCATTGCGGTCACTGACCCCGTCACCCCCGACTCCCCAAACTCGTGCAACGCCTGTACACCCCCGAAGGGGGCAGGCTCCTGGTTGACGGCATCGACATCAGCCTGATCGACGCTGCGCAACTACGCAGACAAGTTGGTGTCGTCTTGCAAGAAAACCTGCTCTTCAACCGGTCCGTGCGAGAGAACATCGCCATCACCGACCCCGCTGCACCCATAGAAGCCGTGATTCGCGTCGCCCAACTCGCCGGTGCCCATGACTTCATCAGCGAACTACCTGAAGGCTATGACACGATTGTGGGCGAGCAGGGCGGATCTTTAAGCGGTGGCCAGCGCCAGCGTGTGGCTATAGCCCGCGCCCTGTTCACCAACCCCAGGGTCTTGATCTTTGATGAAGCCACCAGCGCGCTGGACTATGAGAGCGAGGCCATCATCCAGCGCAACATGCAACACATCTGCCAGGGCCGCACCGTGCTCATCATTGCCCACCGCCTGAGCGCCGTGCGCCGCGCCAGCCGCATCATCGTGACGGACAAGGGAAGAATCGTCGAAGCGGGGCCGCATGAGGCCCTGGTCAACAAGCCGCAAGGGCTGTATGCGCATCTGTGGCGCATGCAGGATGGGGGTCAACCCACGGAAGTCGTGGCATGAGCGCGTGTGCGCCCATCAGGCTCAAAGCGCTTTTGCGTTGCCAGGCGGGTTGGTTGTTGCCATGCTTGGCACAGCAGCTTTTACGGGCGCAATGCCAGACGGCGATGGCAGCAAGCGAACGTACTCGCAATACTTCTGAAAATCGCCGCCAAAGCGAGCCAGCAGTTGCTCGCGGATGGCGTGGACCTCTTCAACGATCGGGTCTTCCCACATGATGCTTCTCCTTTCAATGGCGGTGAATGCCCAACAGCTCCAGCGGGGTGCTGATGCGCGGGGGCTCAAAACCCTGGCTGCGGCACACGGCTTCTATGCGCGGCAGCGTTTCGGCGTTGGCGATGTGCGTGCAATTCCAGGTCAGCAGATAGTCCACCCCCGCCACCGCCGCGGCAGCAACGTGCAGCGCATCGATGCGGGCCTTGGGCGGCAGAGCACCTTGCTGGCACAACACATTGGCCAGCATTTCAACTTCCGGCAAGAGCGGCAATTCCACAATGCCCTGCAACAAAACCAGCCTGTCAGCCGCAGCCTGTGGGTCTCCGGCAGCGGCTTCAACCCACACATAACGCGAAGCCACCAACTCAAAATCAAGATGCCGACGCTCCCACCACTCGTGCGAAATTTGCTGGTTGGCCGCCGTCACCAGATCGCGACTCGGGCGCGAGGTCAGATAGCTGATGATCGAGGTTTCCAGGTAAACGCGCTTCTTCATAACGGGATTGTAGGCACGAGCCGGCCCTTCCCCGCGATGATTTGCAGCATGCTCTGGGTTGGAGGAGTCGTCGCATGACCCGCACCCGCCACCCCGCACTCGACCTGCTGGCCCGCTACCGCGCCGCCCTTTCCACCGCCTGGACCCACCGCACCGAACTCGCAGGCCCCACCCGGTTAGCCGACGAAGCCGCCTTCCTGCCCGCTGCCCTCAGTCTTCAAGACACCCCGGTCCATCCCGCACCCCGGCGCTTTGCTTACGCCCTCATGGCGCTCTTCACCATCACCTTGGCCTGGGCTTGCCTTGGCAAGGTAGACATCGTGGCCATCGCCCCAGGCCGCATCGTCGTCAGCGAACGCACCAAACTCATCCAGCCCCTGGAGCGCAGTGTGGTCAAAGCGGTCTTGGTCAAAGACGGTGACCACGTCAACGCCGGGCAGGCCCTGGTCGAACTGGACCCAACCATCGCCAATGCCGACAAAACCACCGCCCAAGACCAGCTACAGGCTGTCACCTCCGACATCTGGCGAGCCACTGTTTTGCTCCAAATGCTACAAAAAGAGAAGCTGCTCAAGCCTACCCCATTGGGGCTGGAGGTCAATTTACCTCTTGAAATCACTCAAAACGGGTCTAAAGCAGACGGCCTGGCCGCCCAAGCCCAAGCCCAGGCCCAACTGCAAGCCGAGTGGAGCGACATCACCGCACGCCTGACCAAGTTCGCCAGTGAGATCAGCCGCCGCCAGGCCGAGATCGCCACTGCGAGTGAAACCGTTGCCAAGCTCGAAGCTACCGTGCCTTTGGCCCAAACCAGAGAAACGGACTTCAAAACCCTGGTGCAACAAGGCTACATCAGCGGCCATGCCACCCAGGACAAAACCAGAGAACGCATTGAACTGGAGCGTGACCTGCAAGTGCAGCGTGCCCGGCTTGCAGAATCCAATGCCGCCCTGATGGAGTGCCATAGCGCCCAGGCGGCCTACATCGCAGAAACCAGACGTGCCCTGTCAGAGCGGCAAG
>JANOAP010000494.1:0-4143 GCA_031411175.1 Rhodoferax sp.
CTCTGGCCTGGTGGCAGAACCGGCTACGAGACCGTTCAAGCTCCCGAAGGCCACCGTTTTCCCGCCATCGCCCGACGGAAAAACCATGAGCGATTGGGTCATCGAATTGCGTGGACCCAAGTGATCGTCTATTGCGATACATCTGCATTGATGAAGCTCTTTGTAGACGAAAAATTCAGCGCCATGGTTCGCAAGGCCTGCAAGTCCGCAACCTATGTGGCGGTCAGCCAAATCACCTGGGTAGAAATGTTTGCAGCCCTCTCACTCAAACAGCGCACGGGACACATTGACTCAGCCGTCTCCGACCGGACATTGAGTGAGGTCAGAGATGAGTGGAATCGCTACCAAAAACTCGGTATTGATCAGGCGCTCATTGTGCAAGCAGGCAACTTTGCGCAGCAATTCGGCCTGCGCGCCTATGACAGCGTGCAACTCGCGACAGCGCGGGCAATCCACCAGCAATTGGGCAGCAGTATGGCCATGTGCTGTTTTGACCAGCAGCTCAATGCGGCGGCTGGGAAGTTGGGGATACCGGTGATGCAGCCGTAGGCAACGGAAGCAAAAAACTTAACGCACTGGTTTAGAATTCAAATTGTCAGGAGAGCGCTTCCCTTGAGGATGCCGCCGAAGGCGCAAGATGGCTGATTGCAGCGGTCTGAACGCTCAGGCAAAAGGACTGACACACGCATCCGGGCCGACATGCACTGATGCGTTTCCCCACTGGAGAGAGGCTGCACCCGATGCAGCCCACCGAAGGAGCAAACCCGCTGCGCCAGCGTGACGGCAGCGGGCGAATCTCTCAGGTAAAGCGGACAGCGGGGGCAGCCCATGGTTCTGACTTGGTTCAGGCCATGGAACCCGTCTTGCCCCTGGAGGTTCACTGTGTCCGACCCCACTACCCTTTTACAAACACCGCTGCACGCGCTGCATGTGTCGCTGGGTGCCCGCATGGTGCCGTTTGCCGGTTACAGCATGCCGGTGCAGTACCCCGCAGGCCTGATGGCGGAGCACCATCACACGCGCACGGCGGCCGGCCTGTTTGATGTGTCTCACATGGGCCAATTGCGCCTGGTGGGGCCTGACGCCGCCGCCGCACTTGAAACCCTGATGCCCGTGGATGTGATCGACCTGCCTGTGGGCAAGCAGCGCTATGGCCTGCTGCTCAATGACGCGGGTGGCATCATGGATGACCTGATGTTTTTCAAGCGCGAGACTGACATCTTTGTCATCGTCAATGGCGCGTGCAAGGACGGTGACATCGCCCACATCCAGGCAAAGATCGGCCACCGCTGCCAGGTCATCCCCATGCCTGAAAAAGCCTTGATGGCATTGCAAGGGCCGCAAGCCGTTACCGTACTGCAGCGTCTGTGCCCCGGCATTGAGAAGCTGGTGTTCATGACGGGTGGCAAATTCCAGATCGCCTGCAGCAGCGCCGGCCCGCACCAGTTGATTGAATGTTTTGTGACGCGCAGCGGCTACACCGGTGAAGACGGGTTTGAGATCTCGGTGCACGAAATGCAGGCCGAGGCTCTGGCGCACGCCCTGCTCGCCCAGCCCGAAGTCAAACCCATCGGCCTGGGTGCGCGCAACTCGCTGCGGCTGGAGGCCGGGCTGTGCCTTTATGGCCACGACATCGACAGCACCACCACGCCGGTAGAAGCCGGGCTGAATTGGGCCTTGCAGAAAGTGCGGCGCACGGGCGGTGCACGGGCTGGCGGATTCCCGGGTGCTACTAAAATACTAGCGCAACTAGATGATTCCACGGGGGCTAGCGGCACACCCTCTTCCACATTTTCTTCCAAAATCATCCGCAAACGCGTTGGACTCATGGCGCTGGCGCGCGTTCCCGTTCGTGACCACACTGAGTTGCAGGACCTGGCTGGCAACCGCATTGGCGAGGTCACCAGCGGCCTGCTGGGCCCGACCATCGACAAGCCTGTGGCGATGGGCTATGTGCCCCCCGAATTCACGGCGCTGGGCACAAAAGTCAATGCCATCGTGCGAGGCAAGCCGGTGCCCATGGAAGTGGTTGCCATGCCGTTTGTGCCGACCCGGTACTTTCGCGGTTAAATTTTTTCTTTCTGTCTTTCTGTTTCTATTGTTGCCATTCATCACTGGAGAATTTTCATGAGTATCAAATACACCGAAGAGCACGAGTGGCTCAGCATCAGCGGCGACATTGCCACCGTGGGCATCACCCACCACGCACAAGACGCGCTGGGTGATGTGGTGTTTGTGGACCTGCCCGAAGTGGGCAAGGTCCTCGCGCCAAAAGAAGTCGCTGGCGTGGTCGAGTCCGTCAAGGCGGCAGCCGATGTGTACATGCCCGTCAGCGGTGAAATCACCGAGGTGAACGAGGCCCTGCGCGATGACCCGTCACTGGCCAATACTGACCCGCTGGGCGCGGGCTGGTTCTTCAAGGTCAAGCTTTCAAAACCGTCAGAACTGGATGCCCTGATGGATGAGACCAGCTACACCACCTTCTCCGCCAACGCCTGACCATGACCCCCTTGCTGTCTGAACTCGAAAACGCCTCTGAATTCATCGCCCGGCATATCGGCATTGATGAAGCCGATGAGCAGTTGATGCTCAAGGTCGTGGGTGCCAGCTCACGCAAGGCGCTGATTGAGGGCATCGTGCCGCGTTCCATCGCACGCAGCACACCCATGGCAATTCCCGCGGCCATCACCGAGGCGGCAGCGCTGGCAGAGCTCAAGACATTGGCTTCAAAAAACCAGGTGTTCAAAAACTTCATCGGCCAGGGCTACTACGGCACCCACACGCCGGGTGTGATTCTGCGCAACATCCTGGAGAACCCGGCCTGGTACACCGCCTACACGCCCTACCAGGCCGAGATTTCGCAGGGCCGCATGGAGGCGCTGGTCAACTTCCAGACCATGGTGTGCGACCTCACGGGCATGCCCATGGCCAATGCGTCCATGCTGGATGAGGCCACGGCAGCGGCCGAGGCCATGACGCTGGCCAAACGCTCGGTCAAAAGCAAAAGCAACACCTTCATCATCAGCGGCGACTGCCATCCGCAGACCATTGAGGTGATCCAGACGCGCGCCGCACCGCTGGGCATCGAGGTGCTGGTGGCCATGAGTGGCGACGACTGGAATGACTGGATGGCCAACCGCGAGTTTTTTGCGGCCATGGACCAATACCCCACTACCAGCGGCGCGATAGATGACCTGCGCGGTGAAGTGGCCAAGGCCCATGCGAAACAGGCCGCCTTCATCGTGGCGGCTGACCTGCTGGCCCTGACGCTGCTCACGCCGCCGGGAGAATGGAACGCCGACATTGTGGTCGGCACCACCCAGCGCTTTGGCATGCCGCTGTGCAATGGCGGCCCCCATGCCGCCTACCTGGCCTGCCGTGATGAGTTCAAACGGTCCATGCCGGGCCGACTGGTCGGCGTCAGTGTGGATGCGCATGGCAACCCGGCCTACCGCCTGGCGCTGCAAACGCGCGAGCAACACATACGCCGCGAAAAAGCCACCTCCAACATCTGCACGGCGCAGGTGCTGCCCGCCGTGGTGGCCAGCATGTACGCGGTGTACCACGGCCCGCAGGGGCTCAAGCGCATTGCGCTGCGGGTAGCGACCCTGACCGCCATCCTGGCCAAAGGCCTGCAGGCGCTGGGCTACACGCTGAGCCACCGCGATACCCTGGTCAAGGCGTTTGATACCCTGTCGATCAAGACCGGTGACACTACGAATTTCATAGCTACCCGAGCCCATTCTGTGGGGGTTAACCTGCAAAAAGCCTGGGGCAGCTACATCTACCTGTCGCTGGATGAGACCACCACGCGTGCGGATGTGGAACTGCTGTGGGACATTTTTTCGGCCGTTCGTCCTGAGCCTGTCGAAGGACTCACCAAGGCTTCGACAAGCGCAGCCCGAACGGATTTGAGCCAGCTCTTTGACGCCCCCATCGAACCGCTGATCCCCGAAGCCCTGCGCCGCCAAAGCAGTTTTCTCACGCACCCGGTGTTCAACTCGCACCACTCCGAGACCAGCATGCTGCGCTACATCCGCATGCTGTGCGACAAGGATCTGGCGCTGGACCGCAGCATGATTCCGCTGGGCAGTTGCACCATGAAGCTCAACGCCACCAGCGAGATGATCCCCATCACCTGGC
>JANOAP010000495.1:0-7676 GCA_031411175.1 Rhodoferax sp.
GCGGGCAAGGTGATGGTGGTGACGGGCGGAGGCTCCGGCATTGGGCGTTGCGTGGCGCATGAGCTAAGCGCGCTGGGTGCTCACGTAGTGCTGATCGGGCGCAAACCCGAGAAACTGCAAACCGTGCTGGATGAGATCACGCAGGACGGCGGCTCGGCCAGCTCGCATGTGTGCGACATCCGCCAGGAGGACGCGGTGAAGCAGACCATTGCGGCCATCATGGCAGCGCATGGCCGCATTGATGGCCTGGTCAACAACGCGGGCGGGCAGTATGTGACTCCGCTGGAGTCCATCAGCGCCAAGGGCTGGGAGGCCGTGGTCAACACCAACCTCACGGGCGGATTTTTGATGGCACGTGAGTGCTACGTGCAGTCCATGAGCCAATACGGTGGCGCCATCGTCAATATCGTGGCCGACATGTGGGGCTCCATGCCTGGTATGGGCCACAGCGGTGCGGCACGTGCAGGCATGGTGAGCTTTACCGAAACGGCTGCGGTGGAGTGGGCGCACAGCGGCGTGCGCGTCAATGCCGTGGCACCGGGCTACATTGCCTCCAGCGGCATGGACCATTACCCGCCCGAGATGGGGCCACGATTTCGCGAGATGTTCAAAACCGTGCCGCTGGGCCGCTTTGGCACCGAGGCCGAAACCTCGGCGGGCATTGTCTTTTTGCTCAGTCCGGCAGCGTCTTTCATGTCAGGCACCACGCTGCGCATCGACGGTGCCCGACCGCAAGCCCGTATGGGCTGGGCTATGACGGTGGCATCGAGCGAATCCCAGAAGCGGGAAGCCGTTAAGCCCTTTGAAGGCTTTCACCGCGCCATCGTTCCCAAAGTATTTTCTACATAACGAGAATGCCCTTACTCAGGAGACAAGCTTGAACTACACCCACGAACACCTTGAAATTCAGAAGACCCTCAAACGCTTCATTGATGCCGAGATCAACCCGCATGTGGATGAATGGGAGGCGGCAGAAATCTTCCCCGCGCACGAGGTATTCAAAGGCTTGGGCAAGCTGGGCCTCTTGGGCCTGACCAAGCCCGAGGCGTACGGTGGTGCCGGGCTGGACTACTCCTATGCGGTGGCCATGGCCGAGGGTCTGGGCAACATCCATTGCGGTGGTGTGCCTATGGCCATTGGTGTGCAAACTGATATGTGCACTCCTGCGTTGGCCCGCTTTGGCAGCGACGAGCTCAAGCGCCAGTACCTGGCTCCTGCCATTGCCGGTGACATGGTGGGCTGCATTGGTGTCAGCGAGCCAGGTGCGGGCAGCGACGTGGCCTCCATCCAGAGCCGTGCCCGCAAGGACGGAGACGACTACGTGATCACCGGGCAAAAGATGTGGATCACCAACAGCTTGCAGGCCGACTGGATGTGCATGCTGGTGAATACCGGTGAGGGCAACGACAGCAACCGCCACAAGAACAAGAGCCTGATCATTGTGCCCCTGCGTGACGAGCGCGGTGGCAAGCTCACCCAAGGCATTGAAGTCGCTAAAAAAATCCGCAAAATCGGCATGAACTCCAGCGACACAGGGCTGATCTACTTTGACGAAGTACGCGTGCCACAGCGCAACCTGATCGGTGTGGAAGGGCAGGGCTTTATCTACCAGATGATGCAGTTCCAGGAAGAGCGCCTGTGGGCCGCCGCCAGTGCCCTGCAAAGCCTGAACAACTGCATTCAGTGGACGGTGGAGTGGGCGCAGGATCGCAAGATGTTCGGTGCCACACTGGCCGACCAGCAATGGGTGCAGTTCAAGCTGGCCGAGATGAAGACCGAGGTGGAGAGCCTGCGCGCACTCACCTACCGTGCCTGCGAGCTGTATGTGAGCGGGCAGGACGTGACCGAGCTTGCGTCCATGGCCAAGCTCAAGGCCGGGCGGCTCAAGCGCATCGTGCCCGACGGCTGTCTGCAATTCTGGGGTGGCATGGGCTATACGCTGGAAAACAGGGTTTCTCGCATGTTCCGTGATGGCCGGCTGGCCTCCATCGGGGGTGGCGCGGACGAGGTGATGCTGGGCATTTTGTCCAAGATCATGGGCATCACCAAGAAGCCGCCGCGCACCGCATGATGGCTGTTGGTGATTCATTCATCACATCGCGTGACAGTGATATTCATGCGCTGGCCGACCTGGTCACGCGCTTTGCCACTGAAGAAATAGCGCCTCACGTTTCACGCTGGGATGATGCGGGTGAGTTCCCGCGCGAGTTGTATGGGCGCGCGGCGGCTCTGGGCCTTTTGGGGCTGGGCTATCCGGAAGAATTGGGCGGCACGCCGGCTACCCAAAGCATGCGCAATGCGCTGACGTTGCCGTTGGCCCGCCACGGTGCGAGTGGCGGTGTATTTGCCAGCCTGTTCTCGCACAACATTGGCCTGCCGCCCGTACTGAAGCACGGCTCGAAAGCGCTGCAGCATGAAGTCATCCCGCCCGTGCTGCGCGGTGAAAAGATTGCAGCGCTGGCCGTGACCGAGTCGGGTGGTGGCTCTGACGTGGCGGCACTGCGCACCACGGCACGCCGTGATGGCGATCACTACATTCTCAATGGCGAGAAGGTGTTCATTACCTCGGGCATGCGAGCCGATTTCATCACCGTGGCTGTGCGCACGGGAGATGCCGACAGCAAGGGTGCTTCCGGTATCTCCATGATCGTTGTGCCGGGTGATAGCGTGGGCGTGTCGCGCAGTCGGCTGGAAAAAATGGGTTGGTGGAGTTCTGACACGGCGCATCTGCGCTTTGACAACGTGCGCGTGCCCTCTCGATTTCTGGTGGGTGATGAAGGTGCCGGCTTCAAGATGATCATGGGTAACTTCAACGGCGAGCGGCTGGCCATGTCAGTGGGGGCATTGGGCTTTTCACAAGCCTGTTTTGACGAAGCACTGGCGTGGGCGCGACAGCGCAAGACCTTTGGACAGCCATTGGTAAGGCACCAGGTGATACGGCACAAGCTGGCAGACATGCAGATGCGCATCGCGTCCACGCAGGCCTGGGTCGATGCCCTCACGGCACGCGCAGACGCGGGTGACGATTCTGTGGGCGGCCAAACTACGGCAGACTGGGTGGCCCAAGTGTGCCTGCTCAAAAACCATGCCACGCAAACGATGCAGTTCTGTGCCGACCAGGCCGTACAGATTCTGGGTGGTATGGGCTTCATGCGCGGCACGAGGAGCGAGCGCATTTACCGGGAAGTCAAAGTCATGATGATCGGCGGGGGAGCCGAGGAAATCATGAAAGAACTAGCCGCCCGGCAACTGGGTTTTTGAGAAAATACAATGAAACGAAATGCCCCCTCTGAACCAGTCATCTTCGAGCCTGAGTTCGTGACAGGTCTCACCAAACTCTGGGAAGAATCGATTGCCTTCAACAAAGTGCTGGGGCTGAAGGTCACCTCGATAGCTGCGGATCGCGTTACCGGGCGCATCACCATGCGGCCTGAACTGGTGGGGCACTACAGCCACAACCGCATTCATGGTGGTGTGATCAGTGCGGGGCTGGATGCCATGGGCGGCCTTGCGGTGATGGCCGCTATCGGGGCGCGTCACATGGCAGAGACGCCACAGCAGCGGCTTCACCGTTTTGGCAAGCTGGGTACGATTGACCTGCGCATTGATTACCTGCGTCCCGGCATTGGCGATCAATTTGAGCTACGGGCCGAAGTCATGCGCCTGGGCTCGCGCGTGGCCTCTACTCGCATGGAGTTCCTGGCCGCAGATGGCAAGCTGCTGTCGACGGGTGCCGGGGCTTACATCGTCTCGTAAGCCCCAGGCAGCTGTTTATTTGATGTACTCGGAAATCGCCTTCCACTTGCCGTCCTGAATTTGCGACAACCGCGATGCGTCACTGCCCAGGCGCTTGGTTGGCGAGAACGAGGACGGTGCACTGCCAAACATGTCAGACGGGTAGACCATGGTGTCCATCACCTTGATGAAGCTTTCGGTGTTCAGGTTCTTGCCGGCCTTGGTCGCAGCTTTGGCAAATGAGTCGATGATGGAGTAACCATAGACCGAAAACACAGCCGGGTCTTCATTGAACTTGGTCTTGTACTTGTTGGCCCAAAAACGCATGGGTTGGGAATTTTCATCGGTGTACGGGTTTTGCACCGTCATGGTCGCGTACAGGCCGTCCATTGCCTTGCCGCCCAGCTTGTGGATCAGGTCCGTATAGCCCGCGCTGGATGCCAGAAAGGTCGGGTTGTAGCCAGACTTGCGCGCGGTACCAATGGCCCCGATGGTTTCGCGGATGATGGTGCCCAGCACGACCATGTCGCAGCCTGACGCCTGCATCTTGGAGACTTGGGATGAGAAATCCGTGGCACCGCGCTTGTACGAGGTTTTTTCCACAAAATCCATACCTATGGTTTTCAGGCCAGCCTCGCCACCCTTGAGCACTTCAAGACCGAAGTCATCATCCTGGTACATGATGCAGACCTTCTTGGCACCCTTGTCCTTGGCCATCTTGGGCACGGCGTTGCGCATCTGGTCAAAGTAGGTGGCGGCAAATGAATACTTCAGCTTGTGGAAGGGCTCATACATCTCGCGTGCTGCCGTGATCGGGAAGAAATTGATCACGTTTTTCTCGAATTGCACCGGCATGGCGGCCATGTTTTGCGCCGTGCCAATGTGACCCAGCATCATGAAAATCTTGTCCTGGTTCACCAGCTTCTGGGCTGCCAGCACGGCCTTCTTCGGGTCATAGGCCGAGTCTTCAATGATCAGCTTGAGCTTGCGGCCATTGATACCGCCCTGCTCGTTGATTTCATCGACAGCCAGCATCATGCCAAAGCGCACCTGTTTGCCGAAACCGGCAATCGGGCCTGACAAATCCTGGATGGAGCCCAGGACGATCTCCTTGTCACTCACGCCTTGCGGGGGCGGTGCTTTTTGAGCTTGTGCCAGTGTGCAGCCCAAGGCGAGGGCGGCAATTACGGTTGCGTACTTCAGTTTCATCGTGGTTCTCCTTCAGGGTTGTGTGTAGCGTTGAATCGTTTCAGAGCAATTTCAGTTTTGCTGACACCTTGCAGTTATGCTGCGAAAAGCGTAGCAAACAATGCAATGGATGCAGGGGCTAGGACCGGTTTTATCTTCATCGGAGTGTCTCCTGAAGTGGCTATTTGTACATGACTTCAATTTGAGGCGAATACTTTTTTTCTACCAGCTTGCGATTGAGCTTCATGGTGGGCGTGAGTTCCTCGTCTTCGGCCGTGAGCTGGGTTTCCAGCAGGAAGAACTTCTTGATCTGCTCCACCCGTGCAAACTTCTTGTTGACCCGATCAATCTCGCCCTGAATCAGTGCCTGCACTTCTGGCGCGCGCGTCAGTGATGCGTAGTTACTGAAGGGCACGTCGGCATCCTGCGCAAACTTCTCGACGTTTTCCTGATCAATCATGATGATGACAGTGAGGTAGGGGCGCTTGTCGCCAATCACGACCGCATCGGTAATGTAGGGCGAGAATTTCAAATCGTTTTCAAGCTCGCTAGGGGTGACATTTTTGCCGCCCGCCGTGATGATGATGTCCTTCATCCGGTCGGTAATCTTGTAATAGCCATCTGAATCCACTACGCCCACATCACCCGTGTGCAGCCATCCGTCCTTGTCGATGGCCTCGGCGGTTTTCTCGGGCAGGTTCAAGTAGCCCGCAAACACGTTCTTGCCGCGCACAAGCAACTCGCCGGTGGCGGGGTCCAGCTTGACCTCGTTGAAACCGACTGACGGACCGATGGAGCCGGGCTTGATTTTGGAGGCTGGCATGCCGGTGGACGCACCACAGGTTTCCGTCATGCCCCATACCTCCAGCATGGGCACGCCCAGCGCCAGGTACCAGCGCACCAGGTCGGGTGAGATGGGCGCCGCACCGGTCACCAAAAAGCGTGCGCGGTGAATGCCAATGAGCTTGCGCACATTGTTCAGCGCTACCCACTGCGCCAGCGTGAACTTGAACTTGAGCCAGCCATCCACGGGCTGGCCCGCCAGCACCTTGTCGGCGATCTCTGTGCCCACGCCAATACCCCAGGCATAGGCCGCCTGCTGGATCGCACCGGCTTCCTTCAGCGAGATCATCACGCCCGAGTAAAACTTCTCCCACACGCGCGGCACAGCCGTGAAAACCGTGGGTGCAATCTCGCGCACGTTCTCGGGAATGGTCTCAGGGTTCTCGACAAAATTGAGCTTGGCACCTGTGTAGAGGGCGTGGTACTCGCCGCCCATGCGTTCTGCAATGTGGCACAGCGGCAGGAAGCACATGCGCTCGTCGGTTTCGTCCTGCGCGACCAGCGTGTTGTAGCCATGCAGGGTGTATACCAATGCGGAATGAATATGCATGGCCCCCTTGGGCTTGCCCGTGGTGCCGGAGGTGTAGACCAGAATCGCCAGGTCTTCGGGCCTGCACGCGGCCACGCGCTCTTTCACAGCCTGCGGGTTTTTGGCTAGGTACTCGCGCCCGAGTGCCCGCAGTGCATCCAGGCTGATGATGCCGGCGTCGTCCACGTCACGCAGGCCTTCCATGTCAAACACCACGATCTTGCGCAGCTTGGGCAACTGGCTGCGAACTTCAAGCGCTTTGTCGAGCTGCTCGTCATCTTCAACAAACAGCACGGTGGTGCTGGAGTCTTCGCTGAGGTACTGGACTTGGGACGCCGCATCGGTGGGGTAGATGCCATTGGAGACGCCGCCGCACGACAACACGCCGATGTCGGCCCATACCCACTCGACCACCGTGTTGGACAGGATGGACGCGCACTCACCTTGTCTGAAGCCCAGGCTCATCAGGCCACCAGCAATCTCGCTCACGGCAGTGGCGGTCTGGTTCCAGGTCCAGCTACGCCAAATGCCCAGGTGCTTTTGCCGCATCCAGACATTGGGGCCGCGTTTTTCTACCGCGTTCCAGAAGATGGCGGGAATGGTTTCGCCTGGCATCACGACGGCCGTATTGGGCTGGATGTTGCTTAAATCCCATAGTCCGCTCATGACGTGACCCCCACGCTAGTCGCCATGCGTACTACGCTGCCCCCCGAGGGGGTTAATTTTTCTAGGGGCGGCCCGTCGAAAAATTGCCCAAAGCAAGTCTGCACCATTGTTATCTCCACGTCTTTTTCTTCTTCCAGCGCCGCTCCGCGCGCTGGCCGGTTTCTTTCATGCCGAGGTAGAACTCCTTGATGTCGTCCTTCTCGCGCAGATGGGCGCAGGTGTCTTCCATCACGATGCGCCCGTTCTCCAGCACGTAGCCGTAGTCGGCGGCATTGAGTGCCATGTTGGCGTTCTGCTCCACCAGCAAAATCGTGGTGCCGCGCTCGCGGTTAATACGCACGACGATCTCAAAAATTTCCTTGGTCAGCTTAGGTGAAAGGCCCAGGCTGGGCTCGTCCAGCAAAATCAGATCCGGGTTGGCCATGAGCGCACGAGAAATCGCCAGCATCTGCTGCTGGCCGCCTGATAGCAGACCAGCATCCTGCACGGCGCGCTCGCGCAGAATCGGGAAATAGTTGAATACGGTCTCCATGTCTTTCGCTACGCCGTCGCGGTCGGTGCGGGTGTACGCCCCCATCGTCAGGTTGTCGCGCAGCCATGCATGAAAGGCAAAAGTCGCGTGCGGCGGGCTGTTGCCGCGTTTGTTGCGGAGAAGCGAGGACCACTTTCCGGCAAAGTACTCGGCATAGTCGGTGCCGGCGAGCAGCCGGTCCAC
>JANOAP010000496.1:0-18463 GCA_031411175.1 Rhodoferax sp.
GTGCCGCCTTCGCCATGGTCCTTGGCCTCTTTGCGGTTGTAGGCAAACGGCACGTTGCGCCCCAGGCGCGCCAGCTCGACAGCCAGTGCAGCGCCTAGGGGTATGCCCTTGTAAGCGGGTCCAAAGATCATGTCAAATTCAATGCCACTGGCAAGCAGACGTTGCGCATAAAAGTGGGCCAGACGCCCCAGCCTGGCACCGTCGTCAAACAAGCCTGCATTGAAAAAGTAGGGGCTCATGCGCCCGGCCTTGGTCTTGAATTCACCAAACTTGAGAACGCCACAATCTACGGCGAATTGAACGAAATCCTGCGCTAAAGTATCTTGATCGGCTACCGCTGCAACACCACCTGACATGGAGAGTCCCTTGTTTAAATTAACCAGTCTCAATCTCAATGGCATTCGCTCTGCCACCAGCAAAGGGCTGGAGCCCTGGCTGGCCCAGCACCAGCCCGATTGTATTTGTGTGCAGGAAGTCAAGGCCCAGGCCGAGCATGTGGAGGGCACCTTCCAGCAGCTGGCCGGACTTAAAGGCTACTTTCATCTGGCTGAAAAAAAGGGCTATTCGGGCGTGGGTATTTACACCCGCCACGAACCCAGCGACGTGGTGATTGGCTATGGCTCGCCCGAATTCGATGCGGAAGGCCGCTATGTGGAGCTGCGGTTTGACACGCCACACAAGAAGCTGTCCATCATCAGCGGCTACTTCCCCAGCGGCTCGTCGGGCGAAGAGCGCCAGCAGGCCAAGTTCAGGTTTTTGGCGGAGTTTTATCCGCACCTGACGGCGCTGAAAGCAACGCGTGAATTCATCTTGTGCGGTGACGTCAACATCGCCCATCAGCAGATCGATTTGAAGAACTGGCGCAGCAACCAGAAAAATTCAGGTTTCACACCGGAAGAGCGCGCCTGGGTCACCAAGCTGCTTGCCGAGGCCGGTCTGGTGGACGTGTACCGCCAGTTGCAGCCCACCGCCACAGATACGGCCTACACCTGGTGGAGCAACCGCGGCCAGGCCTATGCCAACAATGTGGGTTGGCGGCTCGACTACCACCTGGCCACGCCGGCCCTGGCCGCATTTGCCAAACGTGAGTCGATCTACAAAGACCAGAAGTTTTCAGACCACGCGCCGATCACGATCGAGTATGCGATATAGCGGGGCCCAAGCAACGCATTTGCAAAGTTGACCACCGCAAAGTCGCAGCGCCAAACTATTGTCAACCGTGACCGATTTGCGGGTTTGACCGGAATCAGTGGTCACGCGCGCCGCAATAACCAGGATCGGCGTAAACGCCTTTTCATCCGCGTCCGAAGCTGCCACACCAGCTTGACCCCGACGTAACCACAGGCTGCCCCGCCCACGGCGAAGATCCCCATGCCAAGCACCGTGGGCCAGCCAAACTCGGCAAGCCAACTCTGGGCAATCAAGCCCTGAGACACCGGCGAGCTCAGCGGCTCTCCCATCAACACCGCACCTAGCTGATAGGCCAACCAGAGCCAGAAGCCTATGGTGAGCGGGTTGGTCACCATGGTCATGGCTGCGGCCACGGGTATGTTGGCACGCCACCAGGAGCAATGCATGGCAGCCACAACAACCTGCGCAAAGGGAATGGTGAAGGCCCAGAAAGTGCCCACCGCCACTCCCCGCGCTACAGCCTCATGCTGAATACACCAAAGCTTCGGGTCAAGCAGTCTTTTGGCGATTGGCCGCAGCCAGGGGTGTGCAGACAGCGCCTCGCGAGTGGGGAGCGAGTGGCGAATTCGCTCGGTCCAATGGGGAGCCGGGTTGGTCATGGCCTGGGTCCTGAACGTAATCTCGCAATCATGGAAATACTCGAATTGATGTCAATGGCTACATGTTGCCCGCTGCAGGTCGCCCTACACAGCATGCAAATCCGTTCAGACACTCCATTTTTAACGAACAAACATTTTTAGATATGCAGAAAAAATAGGACTCCTCAAAAATTAAATCCTGAGTTTTTTATGCAAACAATTGCGCCTTTGTGGCTTTGGGCCACCTTCATTGCCATCGTTTTGGGTTCCCTCTTGGTTGATTTCGTCGTGCTCAAAAAACAGGGTGCACAAGATATTGGCGTCAAAGAGGCGCTGAACTGGTCACTGGTTTGGGTAGCCCTGAGTTTCCTTTTCAACGGGCTATTTTGGTGGGCCGTCAAAGACACCACAGGATCGACAGAAATCGCCAATACCAAGTCGCTGGAATTCCTGACCGGCTACCTGATTGAAAAGTCACTCGCGATCGACAACATTTTTGTGTTCCTGATGATCTTCACCTACTTTGCGGTGCCCACACCGTTTCAGAAGCGGGTTCTGATGATCGGCATCATTGGCGCGATTCTGTTGCGCACGGTCATGATCCTGGTGGGCGGCTGGTTGTTGGCAGAATTCCACTGGGTTCTGTATGTGTTCGGCGCTTTCCTCATACTCACTGGCGTAAAGATGTGGTGGGCTGCCGGCAAAGAGCCTGACCTGAACGACAACCCCGCACTCAAGCTCCTGCGCAAGCTGATCCCGGTCAGCAAAAACTATGACGGTGAAAACTTCTGGACCATCGAGAACGGCAAAAAGATCGCAACACCCTTGTTTATGGTGATCTGCCTGATTGCGCTCACTGATGTGATTTTTGCGGTGGACTCCATACCCGCCATTTTTGCCATTACCAGTGACCCGTTTATCGTGCTAACCAGCAATGTGTTCGCCATCCTGGGCCTTCGGGCCATGTACTTCATGCTGGCCGCCGTAGCCAACAAATTTCACTTGCTCAATTATGGGTTGGCCGTGATTCTGGTGTTCATCGGTACCAAGATGTGCATGATTGACGTCTACAAAATCCCCGTCGTTTTTTCGCTGGGTGTGGTGGTGGGCATCTTGGCCTTGACCATGCTGCTGAGCGTGCAGACTGCCAAGCCCAAACCAAAGAGCTAGGCCGTAGCGCTCTGCCCGCCTATGGCACTGATTGCAGCAGGCGCAGCACCAACGGGTGCTGTACTTTTTTTTCTGTGCCAATCGCATAAAAATGCTCTATGACACCTTCGCAGGGCCCCAAACACTGGACGTCATAGCGAGACAGAAGATCTTCATGCACCCACTGCACCGCCGGAAAGACACCCATGCCACTGGCGCCAAAGGTCTTGAGCAAGGCACTGTCTTCAAACTCGCCCACGATATGGGGGCGAATGGCGTGTTTTTCGAACCAGTGATCCAATCGGGCGCGAACCGCAGTGTGGGATGTGGGCAATAGCACAGGAACCTCGGCCAGACTGTCCGGAAATTTGTTCCGGGTGGTTTTGGTAAACGCAGCTGTGCCGTACCAGGCCACTTCCGAAGAACCCAGCGTGTGGCTATAAAGTTTGATGTTGGGGTTGGGGGGGGCCGGTCGGTCAGACAACACAACGTCCTGCCTGTGAAGCGCCAGATCGCCCAGCAAGTCATCAAACTCGCCCTCATGGCACAAAAGCCGTATGTTGGGCTCACTGACCACAGGCTGCAACAGCCGCCGCACAACGAGCTTGGGCAGTCCGTCTGAAATGCCCACCACCAGGCGCACCGTAGGCGAGCTCACGGCATCACGAACCAAGGCAGGCAGGCTCTCGCCCAGCTGGAAAATTTGATCGGCCTGCTGCATGGCGGCCAGACCCGCATCGGTCAGCACCAATCCTCGCCCGGCCGGTTTGAGCAGCGCATAGCCCAACGACCGCTCCAGTTCACGGACCTGCGCGCTGACGGTTTGCACTGCCATGTCCAGTTTTTCAGCGGCACGGGATATGCCGCCCTCCTTGGCAACCACCCAGAAGTAATACAGATGCTTGTAGTTAAACGGTGCGTGCATGTTTGTTTTTTAGGATAGTGAGTAAGAAATTATCTGCTTTTTCAGAACTTGATCGACCCCTATCGTTAAGCCCTTACCAACACACCGGAGAACCTTAAATGCAAGTTATTTTTGAATCCCGAGATGCAGACGGCAGTCATATGCGTGAACTGTCAGTCGCCCGTCTGCGCTTTGCGCTGCGCCGCTTGTCCACGCTGATCCCCAGGGCCAGGGTTCAGTTTTCAGACGTGAACGGTCCGCGCGGCGGCGTTGACAAGCGGTGTCATATCGAGCTCAAAACCGCCAACGCGGGCACCGTCGTCATCACCTCCCTGGCCGGCGACTGGCGCACTGCGCTCGACAGGTCACTTGCAAGGGCTGCGAGGGTGCTGACGCGCGGCTTGCAAAGAAGTCAAAAACCAGCGCGTGGTCGCATCGCAAAACTTGCGCTGGACAGCTAACCCAAAACGACAGAAAGAAACCTATGAAATGTCCTGGTTGCTCCGATACAGTCCTGGTGATGGCCGACCGTCAGGGTGTTGAAATTGACTATTGCCCAGTCTGCCGGGGCATTTGGCTTGACCGGGGCGAGTTGGACAAGCTCCTGGAGCGAGCGGCCAACGTCGCAACCCCAGCGCCGGTACCGGTGTCACGGAGTCACAAGCAACCCCACTTTGAAGACTCTGATTACCGCAGGGGGCAGGGATATCATCGGGATCGAAAAAAATCCTGGCTTAATGATATTTTTGACTAACCTCTGAAGACCGCTGATGCAGAGCTTCTTTGACCCCGCCATTTTGTTCTTTGTGTTCGGCATGCTGGCGGGCTCACTGAGATCGAATCTGGAAATCCCGCCGCAAATATCGCGATTTTTATCCCTGTATTTGCTGATGGCTTTGGGGCTCAAAGGTGGCTTTGCTTTGGCCCAAACCGGGTTGACCGTCGAGGTACTTGTCAGCCTGGGGGCGGCTCTGGGCCTAGCCATCCTGGTGCCTGTACTGGGGTACCTGATATTGCGGCGATTTCTCAACGGGTTTGATGCAGCGGCAATTGCTGCCACGTACGGTTCTGTGAGCGCGGTCACCTTCATCACAGCCGTGCAATACCTTGATACGCACGGCATTACCTTCGGTGGTCACATGGCAGCCGCCATGGCCTTGATGGAGTCTCCGGCCATCGTGCTAGCGGTTGTGCTGGCCAATCACGCGCGTAAAAAGGCAACCGCGACGGCTGGACTGAGTGCCAATGCGGCAGGCAGTGCACCTCTGAGTCGCATCCTGCACGAAGCCCTGACAGACGGCGCCCAACTGCTCCTCTTGGGCGCGATGTTAATCGGCGTGCTGACGGGGGACTCGGGCCAGGCCGCCATGAAGCCCTTTTCCGTAGATCTGTTCAAGGGCATGCTGGCCTTCTTTTTGCTGGACATGGGATTACTGGCCGCACGCAACATGGGAAAGCTCAAGGGGCAGTCTGCCTGGTTGCTGGTGTACGCCATTGCCGGGCCGCTGTCGCATGCCGCCATTGCGTTTGTGCTTGGAGGGCTGTTTGGCATGTCACCCGGCAATGTGACTCTGCTCATGGTGCTGGCAGCCAGTGCGTCCTACATTGCCGTGCCGGCCGTGATTCGCCATGCAATTCCAGAGGCCAACCCTTCGCTGTATTTCGGAATGTCACTGGGCCTGACATTCCCGTTCAATATTTTGATTGGAATACCGCTGTATGTGAATGTTGTGCAGCGCTGGTTGTAAACCGCGCCGGTCTTTTGCATTTGCGCGACGAGGCACACGCGTCAATCACGATCCTGTGTCTGATAGGGCTGCCCGTGTTGACAGGTTTTACATTGCGTTTACCTTCGCTGCGGGTTTGGCAGCGCGTGGCGGTGCATGATGGTGACGATACAGTTTTCATTGCGAGCTCTCATGAATCCACCACCCGACCTGCCAACCGCTCAACTCGTCGTCGAGGTCTACGAATCCTCACCGCCCGAAGTACAGAAAAAAATGCTGACCCAACTCATCAGCCGCGTCTACGAGGCGGCTCCGCCCATCGTGCGCAGCCGGCTGATCGGGCATTTGATGCAACCCCTGGGGCTGCTCTCGCTGCTGGCGCTGGCCAATGGCATTTTTGCAAAGATCCGCCTGAGAAGCGAGTGGCAGGGCGCCGCCATACCGCTCAATGAGGTGGACGGCGTCAGCACCCACGACGTGATTGCGCTGGTTGACTTTGTCCAGCAGGTCAGCAGCGATGCGGTCAATGGCCTGGCGCAAGTTCTGGCCGCGTCGCCCACCATGTCGGGCACGGCAGTGGCGGCAGTGCTTGTCTCTTTGCTGATGAAGCGCGCCAGAAACCGTCGCGTGACGGACAGCGGCATTGCCCTTCACAGCCCCGTGACGCTACCAAATAAATAGCTGACCAAGCCCGTCCCGCTTGTCTTAGCGGCCTAAAACACCATGCCTCGAGGGTGAAAATCTGGCTTGCAGCCCCGCAGGTCGTATTTTTTACCGCTGCGGCATGTCTTTCACGCTGTAGCCCAGGCTTACCGTGGCATCTGCGGGGATTGGGGGCATGGTGGCGTTCCACGCTTCCCAGGCCTGGCGCATCGCAGTCAGCCGCTCAGGCTGGTGATGGCCCAGGTTGGCGCGTTCGCGTTCGTCACCGGGAATGTTGAACAGGTAGTCGTTGCCGTCCACCCGCAGGTACTTCCAGTCACCATCGCGCATGGCGCGCTGGCCACGGTGGTTCATGCGCCAATGCAGGGGACGCGCAAACTGGTGGGCTGCATCGCGAAGCACTGGCAGCACCGACATACCATCCAGCGGGTAGGCCGCATCAGCCTGCACACCTGCCGCGTCCATCAGGGTGGCGGACCAGTCCATGGTCATGCAGGCTTGAGCGCTTATGCCACCCGGCGCAATCACGGCAGGCCAGTGCGCGACCCAGGGCACGCGGATGCCGCCCTCGGTCAGGTCCATCTTGCCACCCACCAGCGGCCAGCTGTCTGAGAAACGTTCACCCCCGTTGTCGCTGGTAAACACCACCAGCGTGTTGTCGGCAAGGCCATGGGCCTCCAGCGCGGCCATCAGCTTGCCAATGCCTTCGTCCATGTGGTGAATCATGCGGTGGTAGGTGTGGATGTTGCCGCCGTGCAGGTGAAACAGGTTGGACTTGACCTCCTGCGCCAACGCCTCGTCGTCGCGGGTTTCCCAGGGCCAATGTGGCGCGGTGTAGTGCAGGCTCATGAAAAACGGCGTACCGGCTCGGGCTCCGTCTGCCGCGCGATGCACGTAGTCCACCGCACGCTGTGAGATCAGGTCGGTGAGGTAGCCTTCCTCAACCCTCTCTTCCTCCCCAAACCACAGGTCATGCACGCCATTGGACGCGCAGTGAGTGAAGTAGTCCACGCCACCAGACATGGGACCAAAAAATTCGTCGTAACCCGACCGCAACGGCCCAAATGCGGGCGGATAGCCCAGGTGCCACTTGCCGATCAGGGCCGTACGGTAGCCACCGGCCTTGAGCATCGATGGCAGCGTAGGGTGCTCAGGTGGCAGGCCCAGTGTGGTGCTGCTCCGGCTCTTGCTGCTAATAGGCTCTTCAGCCGCGCCGCGCAGGCGGTACTGGTAGCGCGCCGTCATCAGCGCAAAACGGGTGGGCGAGCAGACCGGCGAGTTGGAATAGCCCTGAGTGAACTTGATACCGTTGCGCGCCAGCCCGTCCAGCACCGGCGACACCGCACCAAAGCGCGCGGGGCGGCCACCGTAGCAGCCCAGGTCGGCAAAACCCAGGTCGTCGGCCACAATGAAGATGATGTTAGGGCGCTGGCCCGCCGGTTTATCTAATTGCGTCATGGGGTGGTGTTTTTTGAGGCATCAGGCCATCACTTCTGTTTGGTGCGCTCATACAGCGGCAACACCTTGGGCAGGTTCGCCTCGATGTTCGCAATGCGTGTGGTGCCGGCCGGGTGGGTGGACAGCCACTGCGGCGGCGCGTTCTTGTTGGCTGCGCTCATCTTCTGCCACAGAGTGACGCCGGCCTGCGGGTCGTAACCCGCTCTGGCAGCGAGCTCCATGCCTACCAGGTCGGCTTCAGATTCATCTTCACGGCTGAACTGCAGGGTCAACAATTGCGCGCCGTAGTTGGTCACGGTCTGCCCGAGCTGACCAAACCCAAAGAGCTGGCTCAGCACGCTGGCACCGATATTGGTGGCCGCCGCCTTGCCCATGCGCTCACGGGCATGCTCACGCAGGGCATGGGCAATTTCGTGGCCCATGATCATGGCCATTTCGCTATCAGTCAATTTGAGTTGCTCGATGATGCCGGTGTAAAAGGCGATCTTTCCACCGGGCATACAAAACGCATTGATCTGGTTTGAACCAATCAGGTTGACCTCCCAGCGCCAGTCTTTGGCACGCGGATTCCACTCGATGGCAAACGGAATCAGTTTGCCGGCAATGCCACGCAGCTTTTGCAACTGCGGGTTGTCTTTGGAGGCCAGGGCTCCCTTGCTGCTGGCCTGCTGCAGCATCTGCACATACTGCTGGGCTGCTGAACGCTCGATGTCTTCTGCGGGCACGAGCTTGGCCAAGGCTGATTGGCCACCCACTTCAACACCTTCGCGTGCATTGGCATCGGGCGCAGTGGCGCAGGAAGCCAATAGCATCGAGGCCATCACAATACTTGCCAGCCGATTTTTCATCATCGCATTCGCCTTCCCTGTAGGTTTCGCCTTGCATCAAGTCATGGCGGAGGTAACGCGTATTATTCCCGCATGACGACGCCCGCAGCTGAAATCCAACCTATCAAGCCCACCTGGCGTGAGACTTTTACAGTCTACAAGGAGGCCGCCACGCTGCGCATGCTGCTGCTGGGCTTCTCGGCCGGGTTACCGCTGCTGCTGGTGCTCGGAACCCTGAGCTTCTGGCTGCGTGAGGCTGGCATTGACCGCACCACGATTGGTTACCTGAGCTGGGTGGGCCTGGCCTATGCGTTCAAGTGGGTCTGGGCCCCGCTGGTGGACCGCATGCCGATTCCCATCCTGACCCGGCTTCTGGGACGCCGTCGAAGCTGGTTGCTGCTGGCACAGGTCGCCGTGATGGCCGGCTTGGTGGCGATGTCGTTCAATGATCCCAAAGTGGCGCTGCAGCCCGTGGTGTGGGGCGCCTTGGCTGTGGCCTTTGGCTCGGCCACGCAGGATATTGCGCTGGACGCATTTCGCATTGAGTCCGCCAATACCGAACGCCAGGCCGCACTGGCTGCCGCCTACCAGACCGGCTACCGACTGGCCATGATTTGGGCGGGCGCGGGCGTGCTGTGGATCGCCGCACGGGCCGAAGTCGCCAGCGTGGCCAACTACCAGCATGCCGCATGGCAAACCGCGTATCTGGTGATGGCGGCCAGCATGTTGCTGGGCATGGTCACCGTGCTGCTTTCCCCGGAACCCTTAGGGCGCGTGACGGCACCGGCCCGCAACGCGGCCGAATGGCTCAGGAGCGCATTGCTGGAGCCTTTTGCCGACTTCATCCGGCGCTACCAGTGGCAGGCCGGGCTCATTCTGGCTTTGATCGCCATCTACCGCATCAGCGACGTGGTCATGGGCATCATGGCCAATCCGTTTTACGTAGACATGGGCTACACCAAGGACGAGGTGGCCGCAGTCACCAAGGTGTTCGGCGTGATCATGACGTTGGCCGGTGCCTTTGTGGGCGGCGTGCTGTCGATGCGCTTTGGGGTGATGCGCATCCTGATGCTGGGCGCGATTCTGAGCGCCGCCAGCAACCTGCTGTTTGCCTGGCTGGGCACGCGGGGACACGACCTGACGGCGCTGATATGGGTGATCTCGGCCGACAACCTCTCTAGCGGCATTGCCTCGGCGGCCTTCATTGCCTATTTGTCGAGCCTGACCAATGTGAACTACTCTGCCACGCAGTACGCGCTGTTCAGCTCGATGATGCTGCTGGCACCCAAATTTCTGGCCGGGTATTCAGGCAAATACGTGGATACCTTTGGCTATGCCAACTTCTTCACCGCCACGGCACTGCTGGGTGTGCCTGTGTTGCTGCTTGTGTGGTTGGCGATGCGCGTTAAATCGAATTCCAGACCTCATATTGATTGAATAGTTTGCTATATTTAAAATAGCAATTATTGCTTTCAATTTACTTAACTTTACCCCTGCTTCAAGGCTTGTTCCTCGTGTGGCGCGGCACCCGGACTAGACTCGAATCATCATGAGCCAACACTTGTTAATGATTGAAGACGATGCCCGCCTGGCCCAGATGGTGGCTGAGTACCTGGGCCAGTCCGGTTTCGTCGTGGCCATTGCGGGCGATGCGCAGACGGGCCTTTCCCAACTCCAGAGCCCGGCCAGCGCGCCCATTGATCTGGTGATCCTCGATTTGATGCTGCCTGACCTGGATGGCCTGGAAGTGTGCCGCCGCATTCGTGCCCTGCCCGGCGCACCCGCGCAGGTGCCCGTGCTGATGCTCACCGCCAAGGGCGATCCGATGGACCGCATCATTGGCCTGGAAATGGGCGCGGATGACTACCTGCCCAAGCCTTTCGAGCCGCGTGAGCTGCTGGCGCGCGTGCGTGCCGTGTTGAGACGCCGCACGGAAGGCCCCGCCCCTGCCGCCAAGCAGATGCGCTTTGGCTCGATGGAGATTGACCGCGATGCGCGCACCGTGGCGGTGGGCTCGGTGGTCTGTGATCTGACCTCTTACCAGTTCGACCTGCTGGTGGCCCTGGCCGAGCGCGCGGGCCGCGTGCTGACACGCGACCAGATCATGGAAGCTGTGCGCGGGCGTGAACTGGACGCCTTTGACCGGTCCATCGACGTGCACATGGGCCGAATTCGCGCCGCGATCGAGCTTGACGCCAAGAACCCCAAGCGGATTCTGACCGTGCGCGGCGTGGGCTACGTATTTGCGCGCCAGCAAGACTAAAGCATGGCCCCCACGCTTGCCACTGCGTGTGCTGCGCTGCCCCCCGAGGGGGCGCATTTCCCCTTGGGGCGGCCCGGCGGGGAAACATCCTTCTGATTTGTAATGAGCACGCCGCTTCACCGACGCTTGTACTTGCGCATCTGGCTGGCCGTGGTGGCCGCTATCGTGGTGCTGGCATCGGTGTCGGGCTGGCTGGCCAGCATTGAAGCAGACCGCGAACGCGCTGAGCGGGAGCGCGAGCGGGCCGAACGACCAGGCCGGGAAATCGTGGTGCGCAACCAGGCAGGCGACGTGGTGGGCCAGGCCCCCATGCGGCCCACACGCATTCCGGGCCAGGGGCCTGAATTTCAGGTCGCCATGAAGGATGGCACCACGCTGTACATCCAGCTGCCGCGCCCTGGCCGGCCCCCGGGTGCCCGAATGGAGCCGCCCGGCATCGTGCGCCTGCCCTTCAGCTTTGCATGGATGCTGGGGTTGGTGGCGCTGGCGGTGGCCATGGGCACCTATCCCATCGTGCGGCGGCTGACCAAGCGCCTGGAATCTGCCCAGCAGGGCGTAGAACGCTGGGGTCAGGGCGACCTGTCCACCCGGCTGCCAGAAGACGGGCAGGATGAGGTCGCGTTTCTGGCCCAGCGCTTCAACCATGCCGCTGAACGCATCGAAACGCTGATGACATCCCAGAAAGCGTTGCTGACGTCGCAGAAGTCTCTTCTGGCGAACGCCTCTCACGAGTTGCGCTCACCTCTCACGCGGATCCGGATGGGGCTGGAACTGATGGGCGGCCCCTCGGGTGCCTCGTCATCCGCGTTCAAGGAGGAAATCTCCCGCAACATCGCCGAGCTGGACCAGCTCATCGAGGAAATCCTGCTGGCCAGCCGACTGGACGCGCAGGAGGCCGACATGGGGACCATTGAGCCGGTGGAGCTCATTGGTCTGGCCGCGGAAGAATGCGCCCGTGTGCATGCAGAACTGGATGCGCAACTGGCCTCACCGCACGGGGAACAAGCAGGAACCAGTGAAATCATGGTGCTCGGCGTGACCAAGCTGTTGCGACGTGCGCTTCGCAACCTGCTTGAAAACGCCCGCCGCCACGCCGCAGGTGACGTGACGGTCAGCGTGGAGCAACGGGATGGTCTGGCCTTCATCAAGGTTCGCGACCATGGCCCGGGTGTGCCGGTAGATCTGCGTGAAAGGATCTTTGAGCCGTTTTACCGATTGCCCGGTGCCACCGAGCGGGATGGCGGCGTGGGTCTGGGGCTGGCGCTGGTGAAATCCATCGCCATCCGGCACGGAGGGTCCGTCTTTTGCGAGAACTCAGCCGGGGGCGGTGCCTGTTTTGTGATCCGGTTACCCGTCGCGTTGCAGAAAGTAACAAATTCAGCGCCATCCGCCTGAGTTTTCGGGGAATCGGCGCTCTTTATCCCCCAAATGGGGGATGGTGCAAACCCGCTTTGCAAACTAAAGTACTTCTAACTGCTGTCACAGTGCTTCAAGATTGTGGTCAGGTTGGAATGACCAACCGGCTAGACAACTTCAGAGTTTCCAACGACGTCCTCTCGAGGACTTTCACAAAGCCACCTGGATTCATATCCAGGTGGCTTTTTTTTCGTCAAAATGCAGGCATGCAAACACGCCTGACCCAACTCTTTAACCTCACAACCCCCATCGTGCTGGCGCCTATGGCGCTGGCTTCTGGCGGTGCGCTGGCTGCGGCCTGTGCCCGTGCCGGGGCGTTGGGGCTGGTGGGCGGTGGCTACGGCGAGCTGGCCTGGACGCAAAAGCAATATGCGCTGGCCCACCAACTGGTGGAGGCAGACCCTGCCTCGCCCGTGATGCGTGACACCGTTCGTTCACGTCTGGGCGTCGGGTTTATCACCTGGAAGCTGGACGAGGACGCGTCTGCGCTCGACTGGGTGCTGGATCAGCCTGCCGCGCGGCGTCCCGCTGCCGTGATGCTTTCGTTTGGCGATGCGAGCGCCTACTCACCGCGCATCACTGCTGCGGGAGTCAGACTGATCTGTCAAATCCAGCGTGTTGACCAGGCGCAACAGGCCATCGACGCCGGTGCCCATGTCATTGCCGCCCAGGGAGCCGAGGCCGGCGGCCATGGCATGACTGCGTTGAATGGCCGGGCCACCATGACCCTGGTGCCTGAGCTGGCGGACTGGCTGGCGGCGCATTCGCCCGACACGCTGCTGCTGGCGGCAGGCGGAATCGCGGATGGCCGGACTTTGGCCGCTGCGCTGATGCTGGGTGCCGATGGGGCGCTGGTGGGGTCGCGTCTGTGGGCCACAGCAGAAAGCCTTGCCGCGCAGGGTGCCAAAGACCAGGCTGTGACGACCAGCGGTGACGGCAGCGCGCGCAGCAGCGTGTTTGACATTCTCAGGCGCAAGAACTGGCCTGCGCCCTACGACTTTCGGGCCCTTCGAAATGATTTGCACCGCCAGTGGGAACACCGTATCGAGGCCCTTCGAGCAGACCCGCTAGCCGCCAGGGCAGACTACGACGCCGGCGTGAGTGCCGGGGACTTCTCACGAGCGCACGCCACCGTGGGCGAAGCTGTGGGGCTTATCCACGATCTGCCTGCCGCAGGCGACCTGATTCAACGGATGGACCAGGAGGCAAACCGCGCCGCAGCGGCCATCACGCGTGTCATTTAACACCAACCGGGGTGAGGCCCTGCTCTTGACCTGCCCGGTTTCAACCCAAGGAACCAAATGAGAAACCTGCCAGCTCTCCCAAAGAGAGCGGTCGCCTCAGTCGCCCTGGCGATTGCGGCGCTGGGATTCTCGGCCCAGGCTCAAGCGCCACTGGACATCCGGATTGCCCTCGTGATCGGCAATTCTGCCTACCCGGATGCGCCGCTGGTGAACCCGGCCAATGACGCCCGCGCGATGGGTGACACACTTCGCGGACTAGGCTTTACGGTAGTTGAGTTACGCGATGCCCAGAAGACCCAGATGGCTGACGCGATTGCCAAAGTACGTGAGTCGCTCAATGGCAAGCAAGGCGTGGGAATGTTGTATTACGCGGGCCACGGCCTGCAGCTGGACTGGCGCAACTACATGGTGCCAGTCGATGCGAAGCTCACAAAAGCGAGTGAAGTCGCCGGGCAAACCATTGACATCAACCAGGTTATCGAAGCCTTCAAGGGCGCAGGCAACCGCATGAACATTCTGGTGCTGGATGCCTGTCGTGACAACCCTTTTGCCGGCACGGCCAGCGCCAAGGGACTGGCACAGCTGGATGCGCCGCCGGGAACCTTTCTGGCCTTCGCCACGGCACCGGGCAATGTCGCGGACGATGGCGACGCGCAAAGTGGCAATGGCCTTTACACCCAATTTTTGCTGACGGAGTTGAAGAAGCCTGTGTCCAAGATTGAGGATGTATTCAAGCGGGTGCGCCTGCAGGTCAGGCAAAAGAGCCAGGGCCGTCAGATACCGTGGGAGTCCACCAGCCTGGAAGATGATTTCTTCTTCAACACGGGCAAGGTGATGGCGGTTGCCAAACCGGATGAAAGAGTCCGCGAAGCCGCATTCAATGCCGAGAAGAGTGACTGGGACAAGATCAAGGACACAAAGAATGCGGCTGACCTGTACGCCTTTCTGCTGAAATATCCCAATGGCAGCATCAGCGAGCTGGCGCAGGCACAACTGGAGCGGATTGACCGGGCCAAGACCGTTGCCCAGCCGGATCGCGAAGGGCGGGTTCAGGCGTCATTCGACAAGCGCTGGCAGGAAGGGGATCGCTACGAGTTCATTCAAAAGGACGGCTTGACGGGCGTCGTGAGTGGCACAGCCGTGATTGAGACCCGTCTTCGGGGAGACGATGAAGTGGAAGGGGTTGTGCTCAGCGGCAACCTGTCCGGGGCCATTGCAACGCGCGCGGGGTTTGCGCTCAAGGATGGTGGCGGCAGCTATGACCCACCCTGGTCAGTCGTACCCAGTGGCGAGTTCCAGCTTGGCAAGCACATGAGCGCACGAAGCATTCGCACAGCGCGCGATGGCACGAAAGGCTGGATGGAGTATGAATCCCGCATCGCGGCGCGGGAGAAACTCAAGACGGCCTTCGGCGAAATAGACACTTACCGGGTGGACGTCTCCCGGACGTTTCAGGATGGTGGCCGACTCAAAATGACATTCTGGTACGACCCTGATTGGGGTTACTCGGTCAAACTGCTGACCGAATTCAGAGGCCGCAGCGGACCGCCGAATATCCAGATTCGGGAAATGGTGTCGCGGTCACGCAAGGGCTGACGCCGGTTTCCCAAAATCGGTCATCCGGGCCAGCACGCCGGAAGGCAGCACATCATTCAGGCACCGCGTGTGCCCCAACGGGCATTCCCGCTCAAAACAGGGCGAGCAATCCAGCGGCGGCTGATAAGTGGCATCATTTTTGAGCCAGATCACTGCGGCATATTCGCTGAGCGGCGGTGTATGCAGCGGGCTGCTGGAGCCAAAAATGGCGACTTGCGGCACACCAAAGGCCGCAGCCACGTGCATCAGGCCCGAGTCATTACTTACTATGCTTTTCGTAGCTGATACAGCAATGAATGCATCGGCTAGCGACGTTTTCCCAGCTAAATTCAGGCACTTGCCCGGCTGCACGGCATTGACACAGGCCGCAATTTCCTCACACAACGCCGACTCTTTGGCCGAGCCCAGCAACACAACGGGCAAATCAAGCTGGCGCGCCAGCTCTGAAAAATGGGTGGTGGGCCAGCGCTTGGCCGGGCCATATTCAGCACCCGGGGCAAACACGTAATAGCCACCGCGCTGCAAGCCCATGGTGGCCAACGCACTGGCGGCCTCTGCGGCAGCTATCTGGAGTTGGGGCCGGTCATCGGCCACATCCGCATCACCACTCAGGGCCGAGTAAAACGCCACCATCGGCGGTCGGCTTCCTTTGGGCGGGTTTTTCAGGCGATGCGTGATCAGGCCCACGCGCGCTTCGCCCAGGTAACCCACGCGTTTGGGAATGCTGGCCAGAAAAGGCAACAGCGCGCTCTTGAGGGAATTGGGGCAGACATAGGCGATGTCGAAGCTACCACCCAACTGGTTGGCCAATTGACGCCGTGCCTTGAATTGCAGCCCGCCATGCTGAAACGGGAATTCGATCACTTCAGCCACCTGCGGCATGGCCCGATACACCGGCGCAACCCACGGCAACGCACCTACTGTAAGCCGCTCACCACGCGCGTGCAAGCGGCGCATCAACGGCTCCGTCATCACCGCGTCGCCAATCCATTGCGGCGCGATGATCAGCGAGCGGCTCAAAACCACTCCTTAATCGGGGTCAGATTCCAATTCTTTTTCACAGTCCAAGTCATATTGCCATTCAAAAACGGATGCCAACGATAGCAGTGATTAGCGCTCTCACATTTTTACGCCACACTGTAAGAAATTGTTAATTTGGGCCGACTATCCTGCTCGCCGGTTGCGCTGCGCAGCTTGTCTAAATTAAAACCCAGGAAATACCCCATGAGAATTTTGACCTTAACGGCTGTAGCCATCGCCGCTTCGATGTTGACCTTCAGCGCCACGGCGCAATACAGCACGGGCGCGCCAGCCGCATCAGCCAGTGACCCTAATGCGATGGTCAATCAATTTGAAGCCACCGCTGGCAAGTTTGAAGGCTATCGCCGCTCCGGGGCCAAAGGCATCTGCGCAACAGGCGAATTTGTGGGTACGGCTGATGCCAGAGGGTTGTCAACCGCCTCCGTCTTTAGCGGCGGGCCTGTGCCTGTGGTGGTGCGTTTTTCTGTTGGCGGGGCCAACCCCAAGGCACCCGACAACGCCAAGTCCCAGCGCAACATGGCGCTGCAATTTAATTTGCCGGGCGGCGAGCAGTGGATCATGGGCAATATTTCTGCACCCGTTTTTGGCGCTTCTACGCCCCAGCAACTGATGGATTTTTTGGTATCACGTCAAGCAGACCCCGCGACCAAAGCGCCTGACCCGGCCAAGGTCAAGGCCTTCAACGATGCCAATCCAGAAACCTTGCTACAAGGCAGACACTACGCGTCGCAACCCGTGCCCGCCAGCTTTGGCAGTGTCAACTACTGGGGCGTGCATGCCTATGGGTTTGTCAATGCCAGCGGTGCCAGGCAGTTTGGCAAGTGGATTTTTGAACCCGTGGGCGGCTTACAAGGCCTAACCGATGACGAGGCAAAAGCCAAAGGTACGACCTTCCTGTTTGACGACCTGCGACAGCGTGTGAAAGACGGCAAAGTCGCCTTCAATTTCAATCTGGAGCTGGCGCAGCCCGGCGACAAAATCGACAACGCCACCGTACCGCTTCCTGAAGGCCGCAAGAAGGTCAACATGGGCACACTGAAAGTGACCGCCGTGTCTGAAGACGGCGGCGGGTCTTGCCTGACCACCAACTACAACCCGATGGTGATGCCCAAAGGCGTGATGGCTTCCAATGACCCGATGCTGCTCGCCAGAGCAGCGCCCTACGCTGTGTCGCTGGGCCGACGTTTGGTTGAAGGTGCCAAGCAACAGTAAACCTCAAAAAAACATCACCAAAAATCCCCACGGACACCCCCCATGACAAACACACGCAGAACTTTCTTTATTCAATCCTTGTCCTGTGCATCAGCACTCGCAGCGCTGGCAATGACTCAGGCCGCACAGGCACAAACTGCCGTACTGGACACGGACCCACAGGCGATGGCGCTGGGATATAGCGCGGACGGCAGCAAAACAGATGCCAAAAAGTACCCCAACTATGTCGCTGGCCGCAGTTGCGGTGGCTGCGTTCTGTTTCAGGGTAAGGGAGCTGACAGCACTGGCAACTGTGCCGTATTTGGCAACAAGCTGGTGGCCAGCAAGGGCTGGTGCAGCGCCTGGACGCAAAAGGCCTGATCAGGTCAATGATGCCCGGCGACCAGCTCGCCGGCTTTCAGCGCATACACCGTGCCGCAGTACGGGCACTTGGCTTCACCCGTCTTGCCCACGTCTAGGTAAACCTTGGGGTGGCTGTTCCAGATTTTCATGTGCGCCAGGGGGCTGGGGCAAAACACGCCGCCCTGGTGATTCAGGTCTTTGGCCAGCAGTTCAACGTGCATCGTACTCATGAGGAAACTTTCGTCAGCCAGTGGGCGTATTTGGGGTTGCGGCCATTGACGATGTCAAAAAACGCGCTCTGAATTTTTTCGGTGATGGGACCACGTGAACCCACATAGCCGTCTTTGCCCAGCTCGATGCGGTCAAGCTCCCGGATAGGCGTCACTTCGGCCGCAGTCCCCGTGAAGAAAGCCTCGTCGCTGATATAGACCTCGTCGCGCGTGATGCGCTTTTGCACCAGCTCCAGGCCCAGGTCTTTGCAGATGTGCATCACCGTGTTGCGGGTGATGCCGTTGAGCGCACCGGCCGACAGGTCTGGCGTATACACCACGCCATCCTTGACCACAAACAGGTTTTCGCCAGCGCCTTCAGACACAAAGCCATTGGCGTCCAGCAACATGGCTTCGTCGTAACCGTCTTCCGTGGCTTCCATATTGGCCAGAATGGAGTTGGTGTAGTTGCTGACCGCCTTGGCCTGGGTCATCGTGATATTCACATGGTGACGGGTGTAGCTGGAGATCTTCACGCGGATGCCGTTTTTCATGCCGTCCTCGCCCAGGTAGGCGCCCCACGGCCAGGCTGCCACCATCAGGTGAATGGTGTTGCCCTTGGGGCTCACGCCCAGCTTTTGTG
>JANOAP010000497.1:0-7376 GCA_031411175.1 Rhodoferax sp.
CGCGCGCCTAAGCGCACCAATTGCGGTACGTTTTGCGTGCCTCACACATGATTTGGGCAAGGGCACCACGCCCATCGACATCCTGCCCCAACACATCGGCCATGAGGAACGCAGTGCGAAGCTGCTCAAGGCCCTGTGCCAGCGCCTGCGCGTACCCACAGAGTGCAAGGAGCTGGCCGACGTGGTGGCACGCGAGCATGGCAACGTTCACCGCAGCCTGGACTTCAACGCCGCCGCCGTGGTGCGCCTGCTGGAGCGCTGCGATGCATTTCGCAAACCGGCCCGCTTTGCTGATGTGCTGCTGGCCTGCGAATGCGATGCGCGGGGTCGCCTGGGGCTGGAAGAATCAGACTACCCGCAACGCCCGCGCCTGCTGGGTGCATTGCTTTCAGCGCAGGCAGTTGCTACTGATTCAATAGCTTCTCAAGCTGAATCCACGGGGGCTACAGGCCCAAAAGTAGGTGAAATGATTCACACAGCCCGTGTGGCAGCCGTGGCGAGTCATCTGGAAACACCCAAGCCATGTCCCGCCTGCTGATTGTTGAAGATACCGAGTTACCGCGACTTGCCGAAGCGGCCCGTGGCTGATGCCATGGCCCCCAAGCGTCCAACCTGCACCACCTGCCTGCGCCCGCAAAGCACCTGCATCTGCCAATGGATCACGCCCACGGCGCACGCCGTTGAGGTGGTGATATTGCAGCACCCGCTGGAGGTGCACAACGCCAAGGGCAGCGCGCGGTTATTGCATTTGAGCCTGCCGCACAGCCAGCTTGTGACGGGCGAAGTGTTCTCGTCGCCCGCCATGCAGGCCTTGCTGGCGGGGCCGCGCCAGGCCTTGCTGCTCTACCCCGATACACCGGATACGCCGCACACACCCCACACAACGGGTTCACCGGACACTCCAGATAGACCCGACAAGCGCGTCACGTCGGCGGCACCCGCGTTATCCCGCGAACTTCTGCAAAGTTCCACCCAATTGCGGTTGATCGTGCTGGATGGCACCTGGCGCAAAAGCCGCAAGATGCTGCACCTGAACCCGCAGCTGCAACACATCCCCCGCTTGGCGCTACGCAACCTGCCCGCGTCACACTACCTGATCCGCAAAGCGCATCGGCCCGACCAGTTGTCCACGCTGGAAGCCACCTGCGCCGCGCTGACGCAATTGGAAGGCAATGCAGCGCAATTTCAGCTGCTGCTGGCTGCGTTTGACGGGTTTGTGGCGCAGCAGTTGGCCTACAGCATGAAGTGACGGGGCGAGTCAGCGGTTCACTCCGCCTCAGACCCGCCAAAGGGATCAAACAGGTGCACACCCGTTGGCTCGAAATGCCTGGTGTTGCGGGTCACAATAGTCAAGTTGTGGCACAACGCGGTAGCGGCAATCAGGTTGTCGATGCCCTTGTTGCCCGTTTGCACGCACAAGCGCCCCCACAGCTTGGCAATGGCGGGAGTCACCGGCAGAATGCAATGGGCAAATTGCAATTCGGTTTGCACCAGCCAATGCGTCAGGTCAGCCGCAAACGCTGCGTTGCGGCTGCGCTGTTTTTCAATCCCCGCCTCAATCTCACCCAAGGTCATGGCACTTATAAAAGTAGTGTCTGCTGCCTGACTTCTCAAATAGGCGACCACCCCTTTGTGAGGCCGGGCCTTGCGCAGTTCGGACAGCACCACTGTGTCCAGCAAAATCATGAAAAATCTATCTCACGAGGCTGCAAGTCCAGGCGCTGGGAGTCCAGCGTTTTGCGGCGCGATGATTTTGGTTGCGCGGTACCTGATATTTTTGGAGACGCTTTGGGCTCTTTAGGGTCTTTGGGGATGGCCAGCAAGTGCTCAACAAAGCTCAAAGGCAGGGCTGCTTGACTGCCCGCACTGCGCTGCAATGCTTCGAAGTCGTGCGCCGACACCACCACCACGGCCTGCTTGCCCCGCCGCGTAACGTGCTGCGGCACACCGCGCATAGCGCTGTCAACCAGCGCACTGAATTGCGACTTGGCATCTTGAAGCCGCCACGCCCGGGAGCTTGTTTGAGGCACGGTGTTTTGCATATTATCTGACTAGGTTAGTAGACTAGTCAGATTCTACGCGGTTAGCAAACTTCCGCCCGATATCACTGTAGGCCCCCTGTTTATTTAGGCGTCACGTGTTTACCCAGAGCCGTGGACAAATCATGGAATCCGGATTCCGATGCAATTTCCTCGGCCTGCCTGCGGCGTAAACCGACCGGCATCGACAAAGTGGCGCGGTCCCACTTTTCGATTTCAAGGATTCGTTCCATGCAGTCTTCAAGCTGCTGGTGCGCTAGTGCGGACGATTCTGCGATGGCATTGTGAACGATTGGGTCATTTCGGGGCTCGGTCAAACAGCTGACCTGATACCGGTACAGCTGACGAACTTTGCGCAACGCTTCGGCTAGCTGCGCAGGGCAAGCACACATGTAAATCATGCCCTCATCAATGATTTTTTCCAGCTCTATGTCTGAGAATCGCTCGGCATACTGAACCGGACTCATATCGATACCTCCTGGTGGCAGACTGTTCTACGCCTGTTACTCATGTCCTCCTGCATTCCGACATTGTGCCCCCGCTTCACGATTTTTGCTGTTCCACCACCAGCGCCAGCGCTCCAAAATCCCCCACCTTGTCGCCCAGCCCGGCGCTGACCAGGTCACAGCCCGCCGTCAAAGCGGGCAGCTTGCCGCGCATAAAGGCTTGCAGCTTGGGCAGCAGGTAGTCGCGGTGGTGCCAGTAGACGCTGCCGCCCAGGCTGATGCGTTGCAAATCCAGCGTGACCACCAGGTTGTACAGGGTGCGACCCATCACCCCACACAGGCCATCGACCAGGGCTACAGCTCTTTTATCATGGGCTTTAGCAGCTACCAAAAGTGTAGCGGCGTCTGGGTAACCCAACCCAGCAAAGCGCCGTGCAATCGCATTGCCAGCAATCAAGCCCTCTACGTCGCCCGTGTTGCCGCAGCCACACAGCGCATCGTTGTTGTCTGATACAAAAGTGTGGCCCGCATGTCCCGCATTGCCGTTTTTGCCGCGAAGAATGTGGCCGTCCACGCACAGGCCCAGGCCAATGCCGGTGCTCCAAGTCACGTAGGCGCAATGGTCCATGGGCTGGCCGTTGACTTGCAGCGCACCCCAGCGGCGCTCGGCTTCCAGCGCGCCAATGCAATCGTTTTCGACCCGCACTTTGCGGAAGGCAGCGCGCAATGGCGCTTCGAGCACAGCACTGGTCCAGGTGTTGGGCAGGCCGCGAGCTGGCCCGGCCAAGCCGCCACAGATGTTGGGGGCGGCCAGCTCCACGCAGCCATCCCGGATGACAAATGGCCCACAGGACGAGACGCCGACGACAGAGATATCGGTCGCATCCAGGCCCGCAATTTGGCAACTCTGGCCGATGAGGCGGATGATCTGCTGGCCCAGCGCATCAGAGGCACCTTCTTTGACCGTGGGTTCGGTGACACGGCCACGAATACCGTTGCGATCCGCCATGCTGACAGCGACCTTGGTACCGCCAATGTCTACGCAGGCCTTGAGTCCGTCCAGTCCGGCAAAGGCATCAACGCCGTCATTCGTCTCCTGTTTCATTTTGATGCTCATTTGGTGTTTCTTCAAACCCGCTCGTAATCGTCCTGCAGACGCACGATGTCGTCTTCGCCGAGGTAGTCACCAAACTGTACTTCGATGATTTCCACGGGGTCGGGCGTCAGGTTGACCAGCCGATGAACCTGACCGACCGCAATGTCAATGTGCTGACCCGGCACCAGGTCCATTACGCTTTCACCCACTGTGACTTGGGCCTGCCCCAGCACCACTACCCAGTGCTCTGCACGCTGATGGTGTTTTTGCAAACTGAGTTTTCCACCCGGAAGGACGCGGATGCGCTTGACCTTGTTGCCGGGCACCTCGGACACGGTTTCATACCAGCCCCACGGGCGCTCGGTACGTTCAATCGTTACAGTGCGTGAGGTCGTATTCATGGGGAATGGAAGTGGGCAAATCAGGCCGCAATGCTAACCCGCACACTGCCCTGCGGGTTACCACCGCGTTACCTCAAGAGGGCGCAGACCAGTCTATTCCGCGACAGCACTCTTCAAATCGCTTTAGAAATTGCAGTGGCCAAAAAGCTCAGCAGCAAGGTTGTGGACAAGGGCAAATACCACTCGCACCCGAACAGTTTGAAACGGAAGTCGCCCGGCAGTTTGCCGAAGCCCAACTTTGTCAAAAACGGCGTAAAGCTATTGATGAGGATCAGGGCCAGGAGGACGACGAATATCCAGCGCAGCATGGGTGTCCTGGTTCAGTCTTGAGGCGTTCAGAGCGTATGGGTGCGGTCGCCCTGCGCAAAGCCAATGGCATCGTCAAACCCGCCTTTGGCAAAGCCGATCACCTTGAACAACTCGCCCATTTCATGTTCCATGATGAGCTTTTGCGCCATGGTTTTGTCGGCAAATGAGGCCGATTCAAGCCGGGTCAGCAAGCCGCAGTTCATCAGGAAACGGGCCTGTGTGCAGTAGCCCAGCACGTCCAGGCCCGCGTCCTGCCCGGCCATGGCAATGCCGGTGAAATTGACGTGCGCCGTGATGTCTTTGATGCCCACATCGGCCAGCGGATTGGCATCAGCGCGGTGCTGGCGGTGGCACATGACCGTGCCCATGTGGCGCTGCGGGTGGTAGTACTCGGCTTCTGGGAAGCCGTAGTCCAGAAAAAACGCTGCTCCGTGGGTGAGCTTGTCGGCCAGCGTGCGGACGAAAGCCTCGGCCTGGGGGTGGACCTCGGTGAGGTAATCGTGCAGACCCGATACTTCGATGTGTGGGCGCAAGTCGGTCGGCCGGTCTGCCCACACCAACGCCGCATCGTCGTTGGCATCAGCTTGGGTAAGTGCCACGCCGCGCTCCAGCCAAACACCATCGGTTCGTACCAGCAGTTTGACTGGCATGGCATCGAGCACCTCGTTGCCCACCACCACGCCCTGCATGTACTCGGGCAATGCATCGACCCAGCGCACCTTGTCGGCATGGGCTTGCAACCGCTGCTGCTGGCGCGCGCGCAATGAGCCCGACAGGTCCACGATGGTGTAACGCTCCAGCGGCACCTGTAAGCGGGCCAGCTCATCCAGAATTTGCAGGGCCAGCGCACCCGTGCCCGCACCAAATTCCCACACCTGCGTGGTCTGGGTGGCCTGCAAGGCCTGCGCCACCTGCATGGCCAGCGTGTGCCCGAACAGGGGCGTCATCTCCGGGGCGGTCACGAAGTCACTGCCTTCGCCGCCACCCCGAAGCGCATCGGCTGGCAGAGTGCCAAACTTGGCGCTGCCATGGGCGTAGTAGCCTAGGCCAGGGGCGTACAGGGCCAGCGCCATGAACGCGTCAAAGGCCAGCCAGCCGCCCGCTTTTTCGATGCCCCCGCGGATCATCAGGGCCAGCGCCTGATCGGCGTGATCCTGATCCTGTTCAGGCACAAAGGAGTCTGGCTGGGCATTTTTCAACATCGTGCGGCAATTATCACCATGCCTGAAAATAGCGGCCTATGACTAAAAGAGTTCTGATCACCGGCGGTGCCATGCGGCTGGGGGCTGCCTTGTGCGAAACCTTTGCCCAGGCGGGCTGGGAGGTGCTGTGCCACTACCGCAGCGGTGAAGCGCAGGCCCTTGCACTGTGCCAGCAGTTACGCCAGCAGGGCCTGGTCGCCAGCGCGGTGTATGCGGACCTGGCCCAAACCGGCGACTGTGTGGCCATGATGGCCCGCATTGAGCGCGAGCATGGCTTGCTGGATGGCTTGGTCAACAACGCCTCGCTGTTCGTGCCCGACACGGGTAGCGACTTTGACCCGACCCAGGCAGCAGCCCAATTGCAAGTGAACCTGCTGGCCCCGCTGACGCTGGCCAAGCTCATGGCCAACGCACGGGCCCAGGCTGGCGCGACGACCGATGCCTGCGCCATTCACATCCTGGACCAGAAGGTCTACAACCTTAACCCCGATTATTTTTCTTACACGGTATCCAAGCTGGCCCTGGAGCGTGCGGTGAGCCTGCATGCCCAGTCGCTGGCCCCGCATCTGCGCGTGTGTGGCGTCGCCCCCGGCCTGATGTATCTGAGCGGCCCGCAGACAGAAAGTAACTTCGCGCTGGCGGCGCAAGCCAACCTGATGCGCCGCCCCACCGACCCGCTGGACGTGGCCCGCACCTGCCTGTTTCTGGCCAGCACGCCCAGCATCACCGGCACCACGGTCAGCGTCGATAATGGACAGCATCTGGTTCCCCTGCCCCGCGACATCATGTTCGTGGTGGAAGACCTTCTCAAGAAACACGCTTCATGACAGCTTCCACTAACGTAAAAGAGTCCGCGAAGGTTGGCGGCGATTTGCTGCTAACCTGCCGCCGCCTGTTCCTGCGCAATTACGAGGTGTGGGTGAACATTGGCGTGCATGATTTCGAGAAAAAGGCCGAACAGCGCATTGTCATCAACGTTGACCTCTATGTGCCGCTGGCCGTGTCCACGCCAAAGCATGACGAGCTGGACGAAGTGGTCGATTACGACTTCATCCGCAGCACGATTGCCAAACGCATTTCCAAAGGCCACATTCATTTGCAGGAAACCTTGTGCGATGAAATGGCCGAGGTTCTGCTGGCCCACCCCAAGATACAGGCCGTGCGCGTGTCCACCGAGAAGCCCGATGTATACCCGGACTGCGATGCCGTGGGTGTCGAAATTTTCAAGGTGAAATCATGAGTGTTGTGGCATTGAAACCAGAGATATTTGCCGACGAAGCCCCCGCTGTGACCAGCTTTGGCAACAGCCTGAAGATCGAGCGCGAAACCCATAAACTTGAAAAGCGCCTGTGCCGCCAGGTTGGTCAGGCGATTGTGGAATTCAACATGATCGAAGAGGGCGACAAGGTCATGGTCTGCGTGAGTGGCGGCAAAGACAGCTACGCCATGCTCGACATTCTGCTCAAGCTCAAGGCCCGCGCGCCGATTAATTTCGATTTGATCGCCGTCAACCTCGACCAAAAACAACCCGGTTTTCCCGAGCACATCCTGCCGCATTACCTGCATGGCATCGGCGTGCCGTTCCACATAGAAAACCAGGACACCTACAGCATCGTCAAGCGCGTCATCCCCGAAGGCAAAACCCTGTGCAGCCTGTGCAGCCGCCTGCGCCGGGGCATTTTGTACCGCGTCGCCGATGAACTGGGTGCAACCAAGATCGCGCTCGGCCACCACCGTGACGACATGTTGCAAACTTTTTTCTTGAACATGTTTTTTGGCGGCAAACTCAAAGGCATGCCGCCCAAACTGGTGAGCGACGACGGCAAACACATCGTGATCCGCCCGATGGCCAATGTGGCGGAGAAAGACCTCGTGCGCTGGGC
>JANOAP010000498.1:0-3023 GCA_031411175.1 Rhodoferax sp.
GTGACTTTGTTGAAGATGCTTGTAGTCATGTGGTATCTCCTGATGTGACGGAAACAATGTGGGAACAATGTTGGAAGGTGTAAAAAAAGCCCACCTCGCCCGGGCCCGGAGCCACATCACAGAACACGATGCCATTCCAGCGAAAATCGACCTCTCGGCTTCAAATTTCCCTGGAATGACACAGCTTCGCTCTGTTTTTGCAGTCTCCGAAGTAAAAAACGCCTGAGCTAGCGACCTAACTCAGGCGTTCATCATTCGATTTGCCGCTTACTTGCGCAGGCCCAGCTTGGCGATCAGCGCGGTGTAGCGGTCCGCGTCCTTGCCCTTCAGGTAGTCCAGCAGCTTGCGGCGGCGGCTCACCATGCGCAGCAGACCACGGCGACCATGGTGGTCTTTGGCGTGGGTCTTGAAGTGGGGGGTCAGCTCGTTGATACGGGCGGTGAGAAGCGCGACTTGCACTTCCGGGCTACCGGTGTCACCGGCTTGGCGTGCGTTGTCTTTGACGACAGCGGCTTTGATGCTGGATGCGATCATTTAATTTCCTGTTGTTGGGCCAGGCACTTGCGCGTGACACTTGCGCGTGACCCCATGTTTTATGAACTTGCGCCAAAAACTGGAACTGCTTCTGGCGTGCGCCCTGCACTGTGCAAAGCCTTAGGATTATAACCCGACGCGAGGCAACCCGCCTTACTGCGCGGCCAGCCAGTTTTTCAGGCGCTCCACCCCCTGCACCAGGCGCTGCGGATCTTTGGAGGCGAAGCACCAGCGCAGCCAGCCCTGGGCTTCGGGGCCGAAGGCGTTGCCGGGTGCCAGGCCCAGACCGGCTTCGACCACCAGGCGCTTGGCGGTGACCAGCGAGTCGTCATGCCCGTCGAGCTTGAAAAACGCGTACATGCCGCCCTTGGCCGGCATCACATGCACGCCTGGCACCGCCTGAAGCAACGGCACCAGGGTGTCACGGCACAGCTTCAGGTGCGCCACCACTTGCGGGGTCACGTCGGCCGTGCGTTGCAACGCCAGCAGCCCGGCACGCTGCACAAACACGGGTGCGCACGAGGTGTTGAACTCCAGCAGCTTGCCCATGTGGTGCGTCATGGCGGGTGGCATCACCAACCAGCCCAGCCGCCAGCCGGTCATCAGAAAACTTTTGGAGAAGCTGTGCACCACCACCAGCCGGTCTTCCGGCCGGGTCACGTCCAGGAAACTCGGAGCGCATATAGCTCCCCCCGAAGCGCGTTGCGCCTCCCCCCTGAGGGGGGCATCCGGCTTGGGGCGGCCCGGCGCCGGATCATTTACCGCGTCATCCGCGTAGTACAGCCGCTCGTACACCTCGTCGGCCAGTATCCAGGTGCCGGTTTTGCGGCAGTGGTCGGCAATGGTTTGCTGCTCGTCGCGGGTCAGCGTCCAGCCGGTGGGGTTGTTCGGGGCGTTAATGATGAGCAGTTTGGTCGTCGGGGTGATGGCTGCTAGCAGCGCCGCCATGTCCAGCGTCCACGCGCCCTGCACGGGCCTGAGCGCCACACAGCGCAGGCGCGCACCCATGATGACGGCCTGCGCCGTGAGGTTGGGCCACACCGGGGTGACGGCCACGACCTCATCACCCGCGTCCACCAGTGCCTGCACCGCCAGCATCAGCGCGTTCACACCGCCGCTGGTCACCGCAAGCCGATTGGCGTCAATGGGGCCATGGCGCTCGCTCATGTAGACCGCGATGGCCGCACGCAATTCCGGTAGACCCAGGTTATGCGAGTAAAACGTCTCTCCGCTGTGCAGCGACTGAACCGCCGCTTCGCGGATGAAGTCAGGCGTGACCTCATCGCTCTCGCCAAACCAGAAGGCCAACACATCGCTGCGCCCCATGCCGGCATTGGCAACTTCGCGGATTTTGGATTCTTCAAGGTTCTGGATGACGGTGCGCATGGGAAATGATTTCGATGATGTGTATCAACTGGTGTGGATCGGCTGGCAACTACTGTACAGGGCGCTGCATGGCGCAGGTCGTGGCCTGCTCGGCCCGCCCGGCGGCCAATGTCTTGATGACGCGAAAGCCATAGCCCGAGCCTTCCACATCAAACCTCACACCCGGCGTGCCTACCCGGTCCATCACACCCACGACCAGCGGTTGCTGGATTTGATGGTCCGATGCCCGCATCACCGCATTTTGTGCAGCCATAGTGACGCTAGCCCTCTCCAGCTGGGCTGCAACCGCTACTGCATTGATAGCGCCTCCATTCTGGTCCTGCGGCGCAGACGCAGCGGCCCGCTCCACCGCCTGCGCCAGCGCTTCAATCATCAGATGCATGCGCAAGTGCACATAGTCGTCTGCCGGGTTGGGAAAGCGCGCGCGAAACGACTGATAGAACGCCTCGCTCTGCGGTGTTTGCACGTTGGGCAGCCAGTCGGCCACCGCAATCACTTTGCCAATGCCCGCGTCGCCCATGGCTGCGGGCGCGCCCAGTGCATTGCCGTAGAAGGTGTAGAACTTGCCGTCAAACCCGACCTCTTTGGCGGCCTTCACCAGCAGGGTCAGGTCATTGCTGAAGTTGCCGGTGATGACGGCATCAGCACCGCTGGCCTTGATCTTGGCGGCGTAGGGGGCGAAATCTTTCACCCGCATCATGGGGTGCAGCTCGTCACCCACAACTTGCACATCAGGGCGCACCAGCGCCAACTGGCGGCGCGCCTCGCGCAGCACGGTCTGGCCAAAGCTGTAGTCCTGCCCGATCAGGTAGACCGACTTGACTGCCTTGTCGTCCTTCAGCACCGACATCAGCGCGGCCATGCGCATGTCGGCATGGGAATCAAACCGGAAATGCCAGAAGCTGCATTTCTCGTTGGTCAGGATGGGGTCTACGGCTGAGTAATTCAGGAACAGCACGCGGCGTTTGGGCTCCCGCTCGTTGTGCTTGTTGACCGCATCAATCAGCGCAGCAGCGACAGCAGACGAATTGCCTTGCAGGATGATTGGTGCGCCGTCGTCAATCGCGGCACGCAAGGCTGAGAGCGCTTCCTCAATCTGCCCC
>JANOAP010000499.1:0-12830 GCA_031411175.1 Rhodoferax sp.
CCAGGCCGAACTTGTCGGCACGGCTCATGACGATGGTGTTGGCGCTGGGTACGTCAATGCCGGTCTCGATGATGGTGGAGCACAACAACAGGTTGTAGCGCTGGGCTACAAAGTCGCGCATCACGCTCTCAAGCTGGCGCTCGGGCATCTGGCCGTGGGCCACGGCAATACGGGCTTCGGGTAGTAGCTCTTCGAGCTTCTGGCGGCGGTTCTCAATCGTCTCGACTTCGTTGTGCAAAAAGTAAACCTGCCCGCCGCGTTTGAGCTCGCGCAACACGGCTTCGCGGATCACGCCATTGCCTTCTGTACGCACAAAGGTCTTGATGGCGAGGCGGCGCTGCGGCGCAGTGGCAATCACGCTCAAATCACGCAGGCCCTCCAGGGCCATGCCCAGCGTGCGGGGGATGGGTGTGGCAGTCAGCGTGAGTACATCGACCTCGGCGCGCAGGGCCTTCATCTGCTCCTTGTGGCGCACACCAAAGCGGTGCTCCTCGTCGATGATGAGCAGGCCCAGGTTGTGGAATTTGGTCGATTCGCTCAGCAGCTTGTGCGTGCCCACCACAATGTCCACCGTGCCGTCGGCAATGCCTTTGAGCGACACGGTGATCTCTTTGCCCGACCTGAAGCGGGACACCTCGGCCACCTTCACCGGCCATTTGCTGAAGCGGTCTACCAGCGTCTGGTAATGCTGCTCGGCCAGCAGCGTGGTGGGGGCCAGAAAGGCCACCTGTTTGCCACCGGTGATGGCGATGAAAGCGGCGCGCAAAGCGACTTCGGTTTTGCCAAAGCCCACGTCGCCGCAGATCAGCCGGTCCATCGGGCGCGGGCTGATCATGTCTTGAATGACGGCGTGAATGGCGGCCTTCTGGTCGGCGGTTTCCTCAAAACCAAAAGCGTTGGCAAAGGTTTCGTAGTCGTTGGGCGAGTAACGGAAGGCATGGCCCTCGCGCAGGGCGCGGCGGGCGTAGATGTTGAGCAGCTCGGCGGCCGAGTCGCGCACCTGCTCGGCGGCCTTGCGTTTGGCTTTTTCCCACTGGCCGGAGCCCAGGCGGTGCAGTGGGGCTTCATCGGCACTCACGCCGGTGTAGCGGCTGATGAGCTGCAACTGGCTCACCGGCACGTACAGTGTAGCTTTGTCGGCGTATTCCAGATGCAAAAATTCCTGCACTTCCGGTTCGCCATTGGGCAGCTTGTTGCCCAGGTCCAGATTCACCAGCCCCCGGTAGCGTCCAATACCGTGGGCGGAATGCACCACCGGGTCACCCAGATTCAGCTCGCTCAGGTCTTTGATCAGCGCTTCCACATCGCTAACCTGCTCCTGCTTTTTGCGGCGACGCGTGGTGGGGCCTGCAGCAAACAACTCGGTCTCGGTGATGAGGTCAATGCCTCCACCACTTGTGCCAATGGATTCGAGCCAACTGAAGCCCGTGTTCAGCGCGGCGGTGGCAATGCCAATCTTCTCGTCGCTGGTTTGAAAGTCGAGCAACGAATCAAACGCCGGCGGGCTAACCTGCGAGGCCCGCAAAAAGTCCAGCAAACTCTCGCGGCGGCCATCGCTTTCGGCCAGCACCAGAAGGCGATGCTGGGTGTTGCGTGCGTGGGTTTTCAGGCGGGCCAGTGGGTCTTCGGATCCCCGCTCCACCGTCAGCACAGGCAGCGCAGCGATGTCGACAAAGGCTGACTCTTCGCCAACGCTTCCGGCTTCCTTCGTTGGTGGCTTGATCGCCAACTGTGCATAGGCATTGGCCCGTGCATAAAACTGCTCGGTGCCTAGAAACAGCGCTTCAGGTGGCAATACGGGCCGCTCGGGGTCACTTTGCACCAGGCGGTAGCGGTCCTTGGTGTCTTGCCAGAAGCGCTGAAAGGCGCTTTCCAGATCGCCGTGCAGCACCACGGTAGCATCTGGCCCCAGGTAGTCAAACACCGTGGCGGTCTCTTCAAAAAACAGCGGCAGGTAGTACTCAATGCCCGCCGTGGCCACGCCGTTGCCAATGTCCTTGTAGATACGGCTCTTGGTGGGGTCGCCTTCGAGCAATTCGCGCCAGCGGCTGCGGAATTTGGCGCGGGCTGCATCGTCCATGGGGAACTCGCGGCCCGGCAGCAGGCGCACCTCGGGCACCGGGTACAGGCTGCGCTGGCTGTCGGGGTCAAAGGTTCGGATGCTGTCGATCTCGTCGTCAAACAAATCCACGCGGTAGGGCACCGGACTGCCCATGGGGAACAGGTCAATTAACCCGCCGCGTACCGCGTATTCACCGGGGCTTACCACCTGCGACACATGGCTGTAGCCCGCCAGTGTGAGCTGGGCCTTGAGCCTGGCCTCGTCCAGCTTTTGCTTGACCTTGAACTGAAAGGTGTAGCCTGCCAGAAAGCTGGGTGGGGCCACACGGTACAGCGCAGTGGTGGCGGGGATGAGGACCACGTCAGCTCCGGTTTCCTTGTCGCGCTGGCTGATTCTCCAAAGTGTGGCCAGACGCTCGCTGATCAAATCCTGGTGCGGTGAAAACGTGTCGTAGGGCAACGTCTCCCAGTCCGGGAACAGCGCGCAACGCAGGTCGGGCGCGAAAAACGCCATTTCTTCGATCAGGCGCTGGGCATCGGCTGCATTGGCGGTGACGATGGCCGTGAGCTTGTGGCCTGCCTTCTCTCGCTGGCCCAATTGCGCCAGGAGCAGGGCATCTGCCGAACCCATAGGGCGGGGCAGGGTGAAGCGTTTGCCAACGCTGAGTCTGGGTAAATCCATGAATTTCTTTAAAACCGGAACACAAATAGCAAGCACCCCGCACCGCTAAAGGTGGGGGTGTTCATAAGTGGCGTTTTGCAACCTTGGTATGGATTTTAGAATGGGGGACAAACCCATGACTCACTACAGCCCAAGTAACCCACCCCACAGCACCGACTCAGCCCGCATCTGGGCTTTGATTCCCTGTGCTGGCACGGGCAGCCGCGCGGGCACCGCAAGCCCCAAGCAGTACCAGAGCGTGGCCGGCGTGCCCATGGTGCAGCACACACTGGCAGCGTTTGCTGGCGTGGCCGCCATTGCCAAGACGCTGGTGGTCGTGGCCCTTGACGACGATTTTTTCAAAACATTCCCAGTTGATATTGCTACGGTTTCAATAGCTGACTGTGGCGGTGATACCAGGGCCATCAGCGTTTTTAATGGTCTAAACCACTTGCTCCAACAGGGGGCCGCGGTACACGACTGGGTGCTGGTCCATGACGCCGCACGCTGCCTCATCACCCCGGCACAGATCAACACGCTGATTGATGCCTGCCTGGGTGATGACGTGGGCGGCCTACTGGCCCACAAGCTGCCTGACACCCTCAAAAGCGAGCTGGCGGGCCGCGTTGCCAGCACCATTGACCGCGGCGACAAGTGGTTGGCCCAAACGCCCCAGATGTTTCGCATGGGCCCCCTGTGCGCCGCCCTGACGCAGGCGGGCGACCAGGTGACTGATGAATCCAGCGCCATGGAAGCCGTTGGCAGCAAACCCAGACTGGTGGCGGGCAGCGCCCAGAACTTCAAGGTCACTTATCCGGAAGACTTCGCACTGGCCGAAGCCGTGATTCATGCCCGCCAGCGTGCGGAAAAGTCGCACCCCCTACCGACACCTGCCAGCTATGACTACCCCTGATTCCCCCGTACCCCAAACACACCGGCCTCAAATGCACCCCGTGCCAGGCATTCCCCGAGTCGGTGAGGGCTGGGACATTCACGCCCTGGTGCCAGACCGCAAGCTCATCATTGGGGGCGTGCACATTCCCTATCACCTGGGCCTGTTGGGGCATTCAGATGCGGATGTGCTGCTGCATGCCATTACCGACGCGCTGCTGGGTGCAGCCGCACTGGGTGACATCGGCACGCATTTCCCTGATACCGATGCGCAGTTCAAAGGGGCTGATTCCGGCGTGCTGCTGGGAGAGGCCGCGCGGCGCGTGCGTGCCCAGGGTTTCGAGATTGGCAATGTGGACAGCACCGTGATTGCGCAGGCCCCGCGGCTGGCACCGCACATGGCGGCCATGCGGGCAAGCATTGCGCAAGTGCTGGGCGTTGAGCTGGGTCAGGTCAATGTGAAGGCCAAGACAGCCGAAAAGATGGGCCCGGTCGGGCTGGGGCAGGCCATTGAAGCGCGGGCTATCGTGATAATTGCTCAAACATGACGAACACCCCCCCACTTCCCCTGTGGTCCATTGCGGCCCCCGTTGTTGGCTGGCTGCTGCTGGCCGGAAATTTCCTGGGCCATGGATTCATCAGCGGGCTGGGTCTGGGCCATGTCTATCTGTTTTTAATGGTGCTGGGCCTGCTTGGCGGGGTGCTGGCGGCGGTGCACCATGCCGAGGTGGTGGCCCACCGCGTGGGCGAGCCCTACGGCACGCTGGTGCTGGCCGTGGCCGTGACGGTGATTGAGGTGGCGTTGATTGTGTCCCTGATGCTGGCGGGTGGCCCGGCCACGACGGCGCTGGCACGCGACACCGTGTTTGCAGCCGTGATGATCATACTCAATGGCATTGTGGGGCTGTGCCTTTTGGCGGGGGCCAGCCGGTTTAGGGAGCAGTCATTTGGCCTGTACGGTGTGAGTGCATCGCTGGCAACGCTGGCGGCCATTGCCGTGCTCACCCTGGTGCTGCCAAACTACACCACCACCGTGCCCGGCCCCGTCTACAGTCCCAGTCAACTCGGTTTCATTGCGGTGATCTCGCTGGTGCTCTATGGCACCTTTGTCCTGGTGCAGGCGGTGCGCCACCGCGACTACTTTCTGCCTGCACAGGGCACCGCCGATGAGGAAGTTCACGCAGACCCGCCCAGCGCCGGGCTGGCGGCAGTCAGTGCGATGCTATTGATGGTGTGTCTGGGGGCAGTTGTCTTGCTGGCCAAGGCGCTGGCCCCCGCAGTGGAGACGGCTGTGGCCGGCGTGGGTGCGCCCAAGGCGGTGGTGGGCATCATCATTGCGGCGGTCGTGTTGCTGCCGGAAGGCCTTGCTGCCTTGCGGGCAGCCCGGGCCAACCGCCTGCAAACCAGCCTGAACCTGGCGCTGGGGTCGGCGCTGGCCAGCATTGGCTTGACCATTCCGGCTGTGGCCATCGTCTCACTCATGACTGGCTGGACGCTCACGCTGGGGCTGGACGTCAAATCGTCAGTGCTGCTGTTGCTGTCATTGTTTGTGGCCTCGCTGTCGTTGGGCACCGGGCGTACGACGGTGCTGCAAGGCACGGTGCATCTGGTCATATTTGCGGTTTATTTGTTCACCACGGTTGTGCCGTGAACCCGCGCCTACAGCTTGATTGCCCGTTGTAGCTTGATGTGCGCTGCCAGCCCCCCCGAGGTGGTGTTGACTAGCGAGAATTTACCGCCCATGCGCTGCACGGTTTTTTCAACAATCGACAAACCCAGCCCCGCCCCGTTGGCCGCCGTACGCGCGGCATCACCGCGAAAAAATGGTTTGGTCAGGTTGGCGAGATTTTCCGGGGATACCCCTTGCCCGTGGTCGCGCACTTTCACCAACACCCACTTGTCGCGTGCCCGAGCCGCAATGTCGATCACGGCAATGCCCGTGTCGGCAGACTTTCCGTAGCGGCGCGCGTTTTCCAGCAAGTTGGAGATCACCCGGCCCAGTTCGACTTCGTCGGCCAGCACCAGAAGATCAGGACTCAGGTCGAGCCGGATTTTCAGGCTGGCGTGCTCTTTCATCGCATAAAGACAGGCGTCAACCACGTCATTGAGCCGTACGCTGGCCAAATTGACATGATCAGGCCGCGCGTAGTCCAGAAACTTGTCGATGATGGCGTCAAGCTGCGAAATGTCCGCCGCCATGTGGTCGCGGGCATCCTGGTCCTTCACGCTCATCTCGGTTTCCAGACGCAGCCGGGCCAGCGGTGTGCGCAGGTCGTGCGAAATGCCGGCCAGCATGATCGCGCGGTCCTGCTCGATCTTGGAAAGCCGCTGTGCCATGCGGTTGAAGCCGATGTTGACCTCGCGGATTTCGCTGGTGGCCACGCGCTCGTCCAGGTGGCTGGCGCTCAGGTCGCCCTCGCGCACCCGGCTGGCCGCAAATGACAACTGCTTGAGCGGGCTGTTGATGAGGCGCGCAATCAGCGCCGCCCCGGCCAGCGACAGCACGGCCGCCGTGGCAAGCCAGATGATCCAGGTGGTGCCGGCCGTCTGGTTGAAGCGCGAGCGGTCGGTCTTCATCCAGTAACCGTCTTCTTCAATGGCAAAGCCGACCCACAGGCCGTCTTCATTGTTGACACTGTTGGCCACCACGGTGCCCGGCCCCAGGCGTGCGGTCAGTTCGAGCGCAATACGCCGCCCCAGCGTGTCAGTGTCAAACGGCTCATATTTGTCGTTGGGCTCGCGCGGAAAAATCCGCACACCCTCCTGCTCGGTCATGGTCTTGATGAGCGAGACGCGGGCAATGGCGTCCGAGTGAATCAGCGCGGCGCGGCTCAGGTTGACCAATGACGCGATCTGCTGGGCGGTCTGCACGGCACGAGGCTCCAGTTCCAGCGCGCGAAGCGTCTGCAACCAGGCGGCAATGCTGCCCAGCAGCAACAGGGCCAGCAGAAAGAAAGTGCGCCAGAACAGGCTCAGCCCCATGCGGCGGCGCTGCCGCATGATCGAACCCAGCGCCGCAGGCTGGGTTTCCAGCGGCGAGGGCCGACTGAAGTCGTTGGCCGAGTTCTCAGCCTCGTGCAAGTTCAACGCGCTTCGCCGGCACCGTCTGGAACAAACACATAGCCCACGCCCCACACGGTCTGTATATAGCGCGGCACGGCGGCATCCACCTCCACCAGCTTGCGCAGGCGCGACACCTGCACGTCCAGGCTGCGGTCAAACGGCTCGAACTCGCGGCCACGTGCCAGCTGGGCCAGCTTCTCGCGCGACAGCGGCTGGCGCGGGTGCCGCACCAGCGCCTTGAGCATGGCGAATTCGCCGGTGGTCAATGCCAGCTCGTCGCCGTCCTTGCGCAGCGTGCGTGCACCCAGGTCAAACGAGAAGGGCCCAAACTGGATGGTTTCGTTTTCGCTCGACGGGGCGCCCGGTGCTTCCGGCACGGGCCTGCGGCGCAGCACCGCATGGATGCGGGCCAGCAGCTCGCGCGGGTTGAAAGGCTTGCTCAGGTAGTCGTCCGCGCCCACTTCCAGGCCCACGATGCGGTCCACGTCTTCGCCCTTGGCAGTCAGCATGATGATGGGCGTGCGGTCGTTCGCGGCACGCAGGCGGCGGCAGATGGAAAGCCCGTCTTCACCCGGCATCATCAAATCCAGCACGATCAGGTCTACAGTTTCGCGTAACAGAATGCGGTTCAGAGATTTGCCATCTTCGGCCTGAAACACCTCGAAGCCCTCTTGGGCCAGGTAACGGCGCAGCAGGTCGCGGATGCGGGCGTCATCATCGACGATCAGGATCTTGTCGGTACGGCTTGAAGTTTGGGACATGGTTCCTCGGAGCTGAATATGTAACAGAGCCGATTTTGCAGGGTAGAGCCGATGAAACAAGTGCTTGCCCGTTGGGTTTGACACAATGTTACAAATGTTGCGGACAGCGTCAGGCTGATAGTGCCAACAATGTGAGCTTCGTCGCACTCTCTCGCGTTATCTGGTGACCATGAAGAAATTAAGCGTCAGGATTTTGACTGCCACATTGATGTGCACGCTATCCGGCACCATGCCCGCGATGGTGTCTGCGGCGGGCTTGGCCGAGCCCGCGCCCGCTCGGGACAGCAGGGTGGACCGGATGCTTGACCAGCAACGCAGCGTGCAGCAGAGAAAGGACCTCCGTCAGGCGCTGCAACCCCAGCAGGCCAAAGGTGACGAGCTGGCTGAGCGGCCCCTGGCGAACCGGCATATGACGGCACAAGAGCGCGCCGAGATGCGCCAGCAATTGCGTCAGCAGCGCCAGGATGTGGTGCGTGGCAAACCGTGATTGCTCTTAAAATAATAGCTGTGTATGGCCTGTTGGCGTGGGCTGGTGGCCTGAATGCTGCACCCAGCCAGCTCAACCCCGATCAGGCACGGCATTTTTTGATCCGCAGCGGGTTCGCACCCATCCAGTCTGAAGTGGACGCCGTGACCGGCCAAAGCGCGCAGGCGGCGGTGGCAGATGCACTGGCCCGCGCAAAGGCTGCCAAGCCGGGTCACCCGGCACCCGACTTCGTGACCCAACCGCCACCGGTTCCCTATGCACTGCTCAAAACCAAAGAAGAGCAGCAGGCCATGCGCCGCCAGCAAATGCGCGAAGGCCTGGACCTGAAGGCCTGGTGGATGACCGAGATGATTGAAACCCGCGCGCCTCTGCAGGAGCGCATGACGCTGTTTTGGCATAACCACTTTGCCACGTCGCAGCAAAAGGTGGTGCGTGCCCAGGCCATGTGGAACCAGCACCAGTTGCTGCGTGCCAACGCGCTGGGCAACTTCGCCACGCTGTTGCATGCCGTGGCCAAAGACCCGGCCATGCTGGTGTACCTGGATGGTGCCAACTCCCGCCGCGAAGCCCCCAATGAGAACTTCGCGCGCGAGGTGATGGAGCTTTTCACGCTGGGTGAGGCCACGCACGGCGGGGGCTATTCCGAGCAGGACATTCGCGAAGCGGCCCGCGCCTTCACCGGCTGGAGCATTGAGCGCGAAACCTTCAGCTTCCGCTTTCGCCCGGCCTTCCATGACACGGCCAGCAAGACCGTGCTGGGGCACAGCGGCAATTTTGATGGTGATGCCGTGCTGGATGTGATGCTGACGCAAGATGCGGCGTCGCGGTTTATCGTCGGCAAGCTCTGGAAAGAATTTGTGTCGCCCGCGCCCGACGCGGCCGAGGTGAGCCGCATTGCAAAAGCCTTTCGCAGCAGTGGCTACGACATCAGCACCGCGCTGCGTGAACTGTTTTTGACGGATGCATTTTGGGCCACCGACAACGCCGGCAGCCTGATCAAATCGCCGGTGGAACTGGTGGTGGGCACGGTGCGGCAGTTTGGTGTGAGCTACACCGACGCCACGCCCTTCGCGCTGCGGTCAGCCCAATTGGGCCAGAACCTGCTGGTGCCACCCAACGTGAAGGGCTGGCCCGGCTACACCGACTGGATCAATGCCAGCACCCTGCTGGCACGCAAGCGCTTCACCGAGCAACTGCTGCGCGCTGACGGCATGGTGGCGGTGCGCTTTGACGCAGACCGCTGGCTGAGCGCCTATGGCGGGCGCGCTGACAGCGAGCCGTCTGACGAGCTTAAAACGCGCCTGGCCCACACGCTGCTTGCTTCACCAGCTACCCAAACAATTGCACCCGGCACGGTGGGCGTGGCCTACCTGCGCGGCCTGACGCTGGACCCGGCGTACCAGCTCAAATAGGCATCAAGCAGGCAGCACACCATGAAACGCAGAGATTTTTTTGGCACCGCCGCCGCCAGCGCAACCGGTTTGGCGCTGTTGGGTTCCCACGCGCCTGGGTGGGCTCAAGCGGTGGGTCAGCGCGCCAGCAGCGTGGCCGACCGCATCCTGATCCTGATTGAACTCAAGGGTGGCAATGACGGCTTGAACACCGTGGTGCCTTTTGCCGACAGCGCCTATTACAGCTTGCGCAACACCATTGCCATCAAGCCTGAGGACGTGATCAAACTGGACACGCGCGTTGGCCTGCACCCGGAGCTGAAAGCTGCACTGCCCCTGTGGGAAAAAGGCGAGCTGGCCATTGTGCAGAGCGTGGGTTACCCCAGCCCCAACCTGTCGCACTTTCGGTCCATCGAGATCTGGGAAACATCGTCCAAAGCCAGTGAATACCTGGACGACGGCTGGGTCGCCAGGGCCATGAGGGCCGGCCTGGCCAAGCAAAGCAATTTCACGGCTGAGGGCGTGCTGATTGGCAGCAATGACCTGGGGCCCCTGGCCGGTGCGCGTGCAGTCACCCTGAACAACCCGGAGGCCTTTGTCAATCAGGCCCGGCTGGCGGCTCAAGCCCCCATGCCGCTGCAAGGCAATGCGGCCTTGCAGCATTTGCTGCGGGTGGAAGGCGACATTGGCGTGGCGGCCCAGGGCTTGCGGGGCGACAAGTTCAGCTTCAGCACCGAGTTCCCCCAAGGCCAGTTTGGCAACGGCGTACGCGCGGCGGCCCAGGTGGTGGCATCGCAAAAAGGCAGGGCAGGTGTGCCCGTCATCATGCTCACGCTGGGCAGCTTTGACACCCACCAGAACCAGGTGGGTGCCCATGCCAACCTGATGCGGCAACTGGCCGAGGGCATGGCTGCATTGAAAAGCGCACTGACCGAGCTGGGCGCGTGGGACCGCAGCCTGGTGATGACCTTCAGCGAGTTCGGCCGCCGGGCACGGCAAAACAATTCGAGTGGCACAGACCATGGCACGGCAGCGCCACACTTCATCGCCGGCGGTGCCGTGCGCGGCGGGCTGTATGGCCAGGCCCCGGACTTGACGCGGCTGGACAGCGCGCAAAACCTGGTGCACATCACGGATTTCCGGCAGATTTATGCCACGGTGGCGCAAAGCTGGTGGGGCGTTGCCCCCGAGGCCGTGGTGCGTGGCAAGTTCGACACCATTCCATTTTTGAGAGGATAGATTTTGAAATTTCAGGCTTCATCGGTTTCAGTGATTGCTGCAAAAACAATAGCCGCTTGTGCCCTGTCCATAGGGTCTAGCGCCACATTTTCCCAGCAAGGCATGGCGCCAGTGCCCCAGAATGTGATCCAGCTGTCGGCCAGTGGCTCGGTGGAGGTGCAACAGGATTTGCTGGCCATCAGCATGACCACCACGCGTGAGGGTGCGGATGCGGGTGCGGTGCAAACCCAGCTGAAAACCGCGCTGGATGCCGCGCTGGCCGAGGCCAAAAAAGCGGCCCAGCCGGGCCAGCTTGACCTGCGCACCGGCAACTTCAGCCTGTACCCGCGCTACGGCCGAGACGGCAAGATCACCGCGTGGCAGGGCTCGACCGAGCTGGTGCTGGAGGGCCGCGATTTCGCACGCATCAGCGCCACCGCAGGCAAGATCCAGACGCTGACCCTGGGCAACGTCACATTCGGTTTGAGCCGCGAGCAGCGCGCCAAGGTAGAGGGCGAGGCCCAGGCTCAGGCCATCGAACGATTCAAGGCCAAGGCGGTTGAGATTGCCAGAGGCTTTGGCCTTTCCGGCTACACCCTGCGTGAGGTTTCGGTTAATGCGAACGACCAGGGCTATGTGCCGCGTCCGCGCATGATGGCCATGGAGGCCAAAGCCGCATCCAGCGATGCGCCCGTGCCGGTCGAGGCTGGTAAAAGCACGGTCTTGGTCACGGTGGGAGGGTCCGTTCAGCTAAAGTAGCCGGATGGTTGATTTCTCTCCGCTTGCCACAGTTAAAAAATTCCCCACCAGCCGGAACCTGGTGGAGCAGTCCACCACGCTGGGCAGGTTTGAGTTGCGCCGGATATTGGGGCAAGGCGCGCAGTCTGTCGTCTGGCTCGCGTTTGACCCGCGACTGGAACGCGAGGTGGCCATCAAGCTGCTTCGGGCTGACAAGGCCTCCAGCGCGTCCACGGTGGCCCAGTGGCTTCAGGAAGCCCGCAGCGTCAGCCGTCTGACCCACCCCAACATTGTTCCCGTCTTCGAGGCGGACGTGCATGACGACCAGGCCTACCTAGTGTTTGAGTATGTGCAGGGCCAGACGCTGGCACAGCTATTGACAGCGCGGGGTGCCCTGCCGCCATCCGATGCCGTGGCGCTGATGATTGACGTGCTGGATGCGCTGGGTGTAGCCCATGCGTCTGGCGTGATCCACCGCGACCTTAAGCCATCCAATGTGCTGATGGACGCGGCTGGCCGGGCCCGCGTCATGGACTTTGGCATTGCGGCGCGCGCCGAGGGCTTTGGGGTCGCGGGCGAAGCTGTTGCGGCGGGTGGAACACCGGGCTACATGTCGCCCGAAGCCGCCGCCGGTGAAGCACCCAGTGCCGCCATGGACATTTTTTCTGCCGGGCTGGTGCTGGTGGAGTTGCTGTCGGGCAAGCCGCTGATCTTTGAGCGCGATGCCTACCGCGCGGTCTACCGTGTGATGCACGAACAGCTGACATTGCCAATTGAACTGGCCAGCCACCTGGACGACCGGCTGCGCGCCATCCTGCTTCGTGCGCTGGCCAAAAACGCCATGCAGCGCCATCCCAGCGCCCACCTGTTTCGTCAGGAGCTTCAAAAGTGGGCAGCATCAGCGGGCTCGGGCCAAATGACTGCCACTGCACCCGGTTCGCAGGGAGCCCCGGTTTCATCAGGTGATGGCTCCCCCGGTGGCGCGGCAAATGGAACTGGTAACGGCACTGGTAGTGGTGCAGGCAATAGCACGCTGGACTTCCTGCTGCGGCGCATGCGCCACAAGAGCGATTTCCCCGCCATGTCGGACTCGGTGGTGCGCATCCAGAGCATTGCCACGTCTGACAAGGAAAGCGTGGGCAGCCTCACCAACGAAATCCTGAAAGACGTGGCCTTGACCAACAAGCTGCTGCGGCTTGTGAACACGGTGAGCTATTCGCGGGGTGGCAGCATCAGCACGGTTTCCAGGGCCGTCAACCTGGTGGGCTTCAATGGCATTCGCAACATGGCGCTGAGCCTGGTGCTGCTGGAGCACATGCAGGACAAGGCCCACGCCAATCTGCTCAAGGAAGAGTTCCTGCGCTCGCTGATGGCAGGCTCTATCGCGGGGGAGTTGAGCCCCAACGCGCGTGCCAGTGAAGAGGCCTTCATCGGCGCCATGTTCCAGAACCTGGGCCGCCTGCTGGCCGAGTTTTATTTTCCGGAAGAGGCGCGCGCGGTGCGCGGCCTTCACACCGCCAGTCGCGAGCCGGTGAGTGAAGCCTCCGCCTCGGCTTCCG
>JANOAP010000500.1:0-1740 GCA_031411175.1 Rhodoferax sp.
TGCGCAGCCTGGCCTCATCCATGTCGATCACCATCCTTGGATGATCAAGCCATCAGTTCAACCCCAAATTCGCCGCCTCAGGCTCATTTCTGGGTGGAAATACGCGTCCCCTTCAGGCTCATACCTCATTGGACAAGGCTCGTCGTTGACAACTTCAATGGCTGCGGAATAATGTTCCCCCCCCCCCCCCCGAGATTCGTGAAAACCGCGTTGACCACAGCCGCTTGGGCGGTAAGGCTTGCCGCCATCAAGCCGATTCCTGCTACGGCCATAGCTGCAAATTTGCGCAGGCTGCCAAGGATATTTGTGAGGCCAAAGTTGCGCTGGGCGCGCGTGATGTGTCGTGCTTTCAAGGCGGTCTCCCTGTTTGGCTGGTTATGAAAACATTGCTTTGTTTGACCAGCTCTGCGTCAAACAAAGTGCGTGGCGCTGCAAAGCAATTTATATGCCGTACTTCGTAAATGATTGATTCCAAAAGAATCATCTGTTACTAAATGTTCTAGATCCTTCACTTGTGTAAAATATTTCGACAGCGCAAATAGACGCTCAAATGCGCTTGGAATTTGCACATCGTATTACAATGTCGTACAAATTGGAGCTTGCAATGCAAACCACCGTCACCGTCCGGATCTCTGATCAAGAAGCGCAAACCTTGGACAGTCTTTGCACAACCACTGGCAAGTCCCGCAGCGAGGTGGTGCGCGATGCGCTGCGGGGCTTCAGCCTGCGTGAGAGCTTGCGCCAAAGTCAGGCGCAATTGGCACCGCTGGCGCGGGCGGCAGGCTGGTTGACCGAAGACGATATCCTCAAAGACGTTTCCTGAGCCTGTGCCATGAAGGTTTTTCTGGACACCAATGTTTGGTTGTCTGCCACAATTTTTTCCGGGCTATGTGAAGAGCTGCTGCTTCAGTGCGCTGACCGTGGTTGGCTTCTGGGCAGTGCCCTGGTTCGGGCTGAAGCGCATGAGGTGTTGCAGCGCAAGTTTCCGCAGGCACCCAATGCCTGCGCGCTGTTTGATGCCTCGTGGCGATTCGCCCGGATGATTGAAGACGTTGCCCATCCTGCGGATGACAATGACCGTCGCCTAGTCGCCGCAGCGGCTTTGGCGGGTGCCGATTTGTTTGTGACGGGCGACAAAAGGGTGCTGGGCTGGAAGGAGGTGCCGCAGGGGTTAGGCATGATGCGAATCGTGACGCCTAGGGATGCGTGGGGCTTAGTGATGGGTGGGCCGCCAGGCAGCCATTGATCACCGCTCCAGCGCCTTCAACACATTCTCCGCCGTCGCCGGTGCGGTCAACTCAACGACACCCCCATGTTCGCCCCGCACCGGTGAAGTTGCAGATCGCGCCTGCGCCACCGCATCGCGCAGCGCTTCATACACACTGATCGCCAGCATGAACGGCGGCTCACCCACGGCCTTGCTGCCAAACACGTTGTCTTCGCGGTTGGGTTCGGGCCAGAGGTCCACCTTGAAGTGCGCCGGAATGTCGCCGGTGGCGGGAATCTTGTAGGTGCTGGGCGCGTGGGTGCTCAAATAACCCTTGTCGTTCCAGACCAGCTGCTCGGTGGTGAGCCAGCCCATGCCCTGCACAAAACCACCTTCAATCTGGCCGATGTCGATGGCCGGGTTGATGCTGCGGCCCACGTCGTGCAAGATGTCCACCTTCAGCACCCGGCTCTCGCCCGTGAGAGTGTCAATGGCGACCTCGGTGCATGCCGCGCCGTAGGCAAAGTAGTAAA
>JANOAP010000501.1:0-4264 GCA_031411175.1 Rhodoferax sp.
GCCCTGCGATTGTTCTTTTTATTATTTCACCGAGACGCGTTTTTGCCGCAACCTTGGGATAACGCCAGCCGCAGCTGTCAAGCCTATGCGCTCAACGAAGCCCGCTTGTACGAAGAAAAGGTCTCACAAGACCTGGGCGCGCGCGTGTTTGCAGAGATCTTTCCGCAACTGGCCGACGCACTGGCCCGTGGCGACCTGCATGCCAGGACGCATCAGATTGGCTATGGTCAGTTCACCCGGCCCCAGTACACACAAGACTACTTGGACGAAGTGCGCGAAGCCGCGCTGGTGCTGCTGTACCGCCTGCTGTTTTTGTTTTACGCCGAAGACCGCAACCTTCTGCCAGTGCGGGATGCGCGCTACGCGCCCTACAGCGTGCGGCGTATTCGCGAAGAGGTGCGGGATAAGGTGGATGCAGGCGGGACTTTCTCCAGCACCATGACCAAAGTCTGGTTGTCACTTCAGGGCGCTTTTGAACTCATCGATGAAGGCGACGACGATATTGGCATGCCGGCTTACAACGGCGGCCTGTTCAACCGCGCCCGATCACTGCTATTGACACGCACCAAAGTCCCCGACAAGGTAATGGCACCCATCATTGACGCACTCTCGCGCCGCACGGAGGATCTACTGCACGGTTGGATCAATTACCGCGACCTCGCCGTCGCCCACTTGGGCGGCATCTATGAGCGCCTGCTGGAGTACAGCCTGGTGCACGAAGTACAGGCAGCAGACACTTACAAAGACAAGCCCGAGATCAACCGCATCACCGCGGCACCCGCCAGCTTTGCGCGCAAGGTGTCTGGCAGTTATTACACGCATGACGACCTGGTGCGGCTGATTTTGCGCGAGTCGGTTGGCCTGTTGGCAACAGAGCGAATGGATGCGTTCGAGGCCCATCTCAAGAAATTGGCTAAGAAGGGAGCGCTCAACCCCGGCGACTGGGATGCGCTGGGTGCCATAGACCCTGCCAGCCAGATTCTGGAGCTCAAAATCTGCGACCCTGCCATGGGCAGTGGCCACTTCCTGGTGGCGCTGGTGGACGACCTGGCCGACCGAGTGCTGGAAGCCATCACCACCGCCACCCTGCACGTCAATGCACAACCCTGGGCCGCGCACTTGGTAGAAAGTGGCCGCCCTTGGCAAAGCCCCGTGCTGGCGCGCATGGCGCATATCCGTCGCACCATCAAGACCACCGCCCAAACCCACGGCTGGGCCGTGACCGACGCCCAGTTGGACGACCGGCACATCGTGCGCCGCATGATCTTGAAGAAGACCATATTCGGCGTCGACAAAAACCCCATGGCAGTGGAGCTTGCCAAGACTGCGTTGTGGCTGCACACCTTCACCGTAGGTGCGCCCTTGAGCTTTCTGGATCACCACTTGAAGGTAGGTGATAGTCTGCACGGCGAGCAGTTGCCCAACGTGCAAAAGGGACTGCAAAACCTCGGCGCCCTGTTGCTGCAAAGCGAATTTGACCGGTTGGCACTCGCTGCAAAAAACATTGCCCAAGTGGCCGATTTAACCGATGTGGACATTGCTGAAGCACAACTGTCCAAGCAACTGGCGACTGAGGCGCTAGCCCAGGTCGCACCCATTCATGCGGTACTGGACTTCTGGCGTGCGCTGCGCTGGTTGGTGCCGGGTTGGCCGGTGGACAAGATCACCAAACTGCCCCAACTGCTCAAGCTCCCAAAGGATGAACGTGAACGGGAAGTACAAGTCAAAGCGGGTCAACACCCCCACTACTCTGCTCTGCTCAAGCTACTGGAGCCAGGCCACAACTTGGTCACCATTCTGGCCACTGGGCGGCTTGATGGCGACGACGCGGCAACGCGCGCAGCCAATGACCTGATGGCGCGCGCGCGCAGGTTGTCTGCGCGTGAAACCTTTTTCCACTGGTGGACCACTTTCCCGACTGTATTTGGTGCGGGCTCACGTGGTGGCTTCGACGCGATCGTTGGTAATCCGCCCTGGGACCGCATCAATCTGCAAGAGATTGAGTGGTTTTCGGAGCGAAGCCCGGCCATAGCCGCTTTGCCCCGCGCCGCAGATCGAAAAAAAATGATAGCCGCACTGCAGAGTGTGAAGATGAATCAGACCGGCACCAATACTCCGCCGATGGTGGATTTGTGGGCGCAATACCAAGCGGCCTCAGCCAACGCGGAAACCAACGCTCGCGTGTTGAGTAACGGCAAACTAGGTTGTGGCGATTACCCGCTGCTGGGCGGTGGAGATGTCAATCTCTACAGTCTTTTTATAGAACGCGCACAAGCACTCATCGCACCCGATGGCTTGGTAGCCTTGCTCACGCCTAGCGGCATTGCGGCAGACAAAGGTGCCTCCGAGTTCTTTAGAAGTATCAGCAGCACGGGTCGGCTCGGTGCACTTTTTGACTTCGAAAACCGCAAAGTCTTTTTTCCCGACGTCGACTCGCGCTTCAAGTTCTGCGCACTGGTATTCGGTGGTCTGCAGCGCAAATTTAAGGAGACCCGCTGCGCGTTTTTCCTACACCAATTGGCTGAGCTTGACGAAGTAACACGTGTTCTCACACTTACGGCGGACGACTTCCAACGGGTGAACCCCAACACCAGTGCTGCACCCATCTTTCGCAGTCAACGTGATGCCAACATTAATTTGAAGCTCTACGCGAACCACCCTGTGTTAGTCAAGCTCGGAGCGCTCAGCAAATCATTGGGGCCACAGCCGGACGTGAAAGTCTGGCCAGTCAAGTACCTGCGCATGTTCCACATGACACACGACTCACATCACTTTCTAACAGCCATTGAGTTAGAAAAGCAGGGCTGGTGCCGGGCATCGATGAATCACTGGGAGAGGGCTGAGACGCTGGCTTTGCCGTTGTATGAAGGGAAGATGGTGCAGATGTATGACCATCGCGCAGCAGACGTCGCAGTAAATACTGAAAACCTCCATCGTGCGGCTCAACCAGAAAATATTTCACTGGCTGAAAAAATGAGCCCGGAAAGGTACCCTCATCCGCAGTATTTTGTTGCTTCAGAACTCATTTCTGAAGGTCTTAGATTCGATTGGGCGCTGAGTTTCAAACAAGTGACTTCGCCCACTAATGTTCGATCATTGATTGCAGCCCTCATTCCCAGGTCTGGCGTGGGCCACTCAATGTCAATCCTCCTTCCAGAAAAGTGGACGGGTTCGACCCTGAAAGTCTTGCCTTTGTTATTGGCTAATTTGAATAGTTTTGCATTGGATTACCTGGGCAGGCAAAAAATACAAGGTCAAAACTACAGTCTTTACATCCTTGAACAGTTGCCTGTAATCGCTCCCGCCCGCTTCGACGAGCCTCTGCCTGAAGCCTTCGTGGCCGCCATGCGTTCCGCCAAGCTCATGAACGGCCACCACGCACATCCCACGGTGGCTGACTTTGTGTTACCCCAGGTGCTGGCGCTGACTTACACCGCGCACGACATGGCCCCGTTTGCACGAGACATGGGTTACGTGGATGATGCTGGCAAGGTGCTACCGCCTTTTGTGTGGGATGAAGACGAGCGCCGCGCACGCATGGCCGCACTGGACGCCATGTTTTTCTACCTTTATGGCCTGGGCGCAGCGGATGCCGAATACATTTTGGGCACTTTCCCCATCGTGCGCGAGCAAGACACCAAGGCGTTTGGCAATTACCGCACCCGCGATGACATCCTGAAAGTGTTAGCGCTTTTTTCCATCTGATTTTTAATAAAAAGCATCGCTGACCCCCGTAGGCATTGCTTTGTAAGCTTCAAAAAATATAGCAATGACCACATCCAAAAACCCACCCCTCACTCTTAAGCCGCGCCCAGCCAGCCCCCCGGCTGCACCTGCAACGTCCGCCCAAGCCCCCGCCTTCCGCCGCGCTGCGCCGCCGCCCACTGGCAAACCGGCTGGCCGGGCTGCCCTACCCGCCGGGCAAACCAACACCGCCGCACATGGAGCCAACGGCAGCATGCGCCTGAACAAGCGCATGGCCGAGCTGGGGCTGGCATCACGGCGTGAAGCAGACGAGTGGATTGGCAAAGGCTGGGTCAAGGTGAATGGCAAGGTGGCCGAGATGGGCATGCAGGTCATGCCCGTTGCGCGCATCGACATCGACAAGCAGGCCCAGGGGCAGCAGGCCAACCAGGTCACCGTGCTGATCAACAAGCCGCTGGGCCTGGTGAGCGGCCAGGCCGAAGACGGCCACGAGCCTGCCATCACCCTGGTGCAGCCGCAAAACCGCTGGGCGGATGACAACGCACGCTTCTTCTTTCAT
>JANOAP010000502.1:0-2863 GCA_031411175.1 Rhodoferax sp.
GTACTTGCGCTCGGGCGCATAGGGGAACTGGCTGCCGGGCCCGAACACATGGCAATGCGCATCGACCGCGCCTGCGGGCAGCTTGAATCGGGGTTTGGCCGGGCCGGTGTACCAGTCAAGCCAGCCAGGGGTTTTTGTGAATTCCATTGTGTCTCCTCGGGTCAATTGATGGTTGATTGGGTTGGGTCGGATTAATTCTGGTGCGCCTGTAGTGGAATCAGTCGGGCTTGATGTTGGCTTCGCGCACCAGTTTTTCGTAGCGCAGTCGCTCTGAACGGATCAGGGCCGCGAATTGTTCGGTGCTGCCGGGCAAAACTTCACCGCCCGCAGACGCCAGCCGGTCGCGCACCTCGGCCGTTTGCAAGGCCCGCTGCACTTCGGCGTGCAGACGCGCGATCACTGGCTTGGGAGTGGCGGCAGGTGCAATAAAGCCATACCAGACCGAAGCCTCAAAACCCGGGTATCCGGACTCGGCCATGGTCGGCACGTCCGGGAAGATGGGTGAGCGGTTGGCGCTTAGCACCGCAAGCACCCGCAGCTTGCCCGAACGCACATGGGGCAAAGCTTCCAGCGCATTGACAGCCACCAAAGGCAGCTGACCGCCCAACACGTCGGTCAGTGCCTGGCTGCCACCCCGGTAGGGAACATGCAAAAGGTCAATGCCCGCAGCCCGGGTCAAAAACTCTACGGCCATGTGGGGCGTAGAGCCATTGCCCGGCGTGCCGTAGCCAATGCTGTTGGGTTTGCCCTTGGCAGCGTCAATCAGCCGGCCAATGCTGGCATAGGGCGAGGTCGCATTGGTGGCAATCACCACCGGTACGCGCCCCACCAGGGCTACCGGGGCCACATCGCGCTCCGCATCAAACGGCGCAGGCTGAAACAGCGAGGGATTGGCGGCAAGCGAGTTGGCCGTGAGCATCAGGGTGTAGCCGTCGGCCGGCGCATCAATTAACGCCCTCATGGCGATATTCGTGCCGGCACCTGGCTTGTTTTCAACAATGACAGGTTGCCCCAGCCCACCCGTGATGGCTTGCCCGACCGTGCGGGCAACGAGGTCTACCGCGCCGCCGGGCGTGAAGCCGACCACAATTTTCACGGGCTTGGTCGGGTAGGTTTGCGCCATGCCCTGCAGAGGCAAAGCGGCAACGCATAGCAGGCATGCAAGACCTTTGAGGAGTAAACGCAACGGCAAAATCTGGATGTTCATATTCAGTGTCTCCAACGGGTTTCAGTGGGCTGTCACAGCGGAATCAGTTGGCTTTGAGCGTGCCGCGCAGCCCGGCTTTGGCAATGAGGGCCTGCAACTGCCCGCTGGCCTGCACATCGATTGCAAACTGGCGAACCAACACCATGCCTGCCTCGCGGCCCTTGGGGATGGCAATGGCCATGTTCTCTTCGCCCCAGCGGCCCTCAATAATTTGAAAGCCCGGCAATTCGTCCAGCATCTCAAACAGGATCGCCTTGTTGGTGGCAAAGGCGTTCACCTCGCCTTTGCGGAGCATGTCTTGCGCCTGCTTGAGGGACGCAGCCGGTGCCAGCGTTGCACTCTTGAAGACGCGCCCCAGAGCGGCCTGCGAGCTGCTGCCCTGGCTCACGCCCACGCGAATTCCGGCGCGATCCACATCAGTCACTTTGACAATGGGCGAACCTTTGGGCACCAGGTAGCCCAGCTCCAGCTGGATCAGGGGCGGCGTGAAGTTCATGTTACGCGCACGCACTTCGGTGGCGTTGGTGAAGGTGAAGTCCACGTCGCCAGATTTCACAGCATCAATGACTTGCGCCAGCCTCTCAAACTCCACCACCTGCGCAGGTACGCCCAGACGGCTTGCCAGGGCATTGCCCAAATCATGTGCAACGCCGACCCGTTCACCCGTTTTAGGGTCGCGCACCATGGAAGACGGGCTTCCTGCATACACACCCACGCGCAGGGCACCCGTGGGCGCGAGCGCTTTCTGTGCGCCTGAATCGACTGGCGGCGGGGTCGTGCCGCACCCGGCCAGCAACCAGACCGAGGTGGCGGCCAGCGCCAGGAGTTTTCTGCGCAGCATGTGCATTAGTCGATGTACTTCAGACCGGCCTTGGCCAGGGGTTCGCGCATGTTGTACATGTCCAGGCCCAGCACGCCGGCAGCCAGCTTGGCGCGCTTCTCGCCTTCGAGGTCTTCACGGGCCTGGGCGGCATCGGCCACCTTTTGCGCATCGGCTGCTGGCACCACGACCACGCCGTCGTCATCGGCAATGATCACATCTCCGGGGTTGACGTTGACACCTGCGCACACGACCGGGATATTGACCGAACCCAGGGTGGACTTGATGGTGCCCTTGGCGTGAATGGCGCGGGAAAACACCGGGAAGTTCATGGACGTGAGGTCTTTCACATCACGCACACCGGTATCGCTCACCAGGCCTGCGCAGCCGCGCGCCTGGAACGACGTGGCGAGCAGGTCGCCAAACATGCCGTCGTTGTTTTCCGACGTGCAGGCCAGCACCACCACATCACCCGGCTGAATTTGCTCGGCCACCACGTGCAGCATCCAGTTGTCACCGGGGTGGGTGAGCACGGTCACCGCGGTACCACAGGTGCGGGCTCCGTTGTAAATCGGGCGCATGTAGGGCTTCATCAAGCCGACCCGGCCCTGTGCTTCATGAATGGTGGCCACGCCAAATTTGGCGAGCTGGGCAACGGCGGCCTTGTCGGCGCGGACGATGTTGCGTTTAACGATTCCGAGGGTGGTCATTTCATTTGCCTTTCAATTTCAATGCAGCATCAAGCCGGGGGAACACGCGGCGCGTGTTGCCTTCGTAGATTTGGTAACGATCGTCATTGCTCAGGATTTTGGACGCTTCAATATAGCGTTTGGTGT
>JANOAP010000503.1:0-10665 GCA_031411175.1 Rhodoferax sp.
GAAATTAAAGGTGTGTGGCCCCATGATGACCGGGCAGCCACAGGCCGCCGCTTCAATCAGGTTTTGTCCGCCCAGCGGCTCAAAGCTGCCGCCCAGCAACACCACATCCGCCAGCCCGTAGTACAGCGGCATTTCGCCCACAGAGTCGCCTAGCCACACGGTGCGAGTCATCGCGTCCGGGTTCTCCGGGTCCGCGCCGGGCACGTCGTCACCCCAGCCGCTGCGGCGTGAGACCGAAAAGCCGTGGCGCACAATCAGTGCCGCTACCTCATCAAACCGCTGCGGGTGGCGCGGCACAATCAGCCATTGAATCCGGTTTGCTACAGTATTAATAGCTGATACAGCCCGTTCCACTTGGTCTAGAGCCCGATTTTCCTCTAAAAATTTGAGCAAAAGAGCTTCTTCGCCCTCGCGCGAGCTGGCAAACATCACCACCGGACGCGCGCGTGACTTGCGCCGTGCACATCCGCGAGCCAGCAGGTTTGCATCGGGCGTAGCGTCAAACTTGATGTTGCCCAACACACCCCGCACAGGTGCACCCAGGGCACGCAAACGACCGGCGTCAGCCTCTGTTTGCGCCCAGACCGCCGTCAGGGCGCCATAGGCCGGTTTCGACAGCCAGGCCAGTTGCAGGCTCTGCTGAAGAGACTTCTGACTCAAGCGCGCATTGGCCAGTACCAGGGGCACCCCCTGCTGTCGGCAACCGGCCACCATGTTGGGCCAGACCTCGGTCTCCATCAAGATGCCGATGCGGGGCTGGAACCGCCGCAGAAAGCGCTCTACATTGCCAGGCGTGTCCCACGGCTGCCACACCTGCGCATCACCCGGGCGCAGCAGCGTTGCCCCCTCAGCGCGGCCCGTGGCGGTGCCGTGGGTACAGCAAGTGCAACTCAGGCCAGCGTTGACGCAAGCGGTCAATCAGCACGGCGGCGGCCCGGGTTTCCCCCAGCGACACGGCGTGGACCCAGAAGTAGTTTCCAGCAGGCAGAGGCAACGGTGTGGGCCCGTAGTGGCCAAAGCGCTCCTCCATGGCGACCAGATACCCCGGCTCCACGCGGCCCCGACGGCTGAGCTTGCGACGCAGAAACGGCTGCGCCAGCCACATCAGCAGCGAGTAGAGCGCGCGGATCAAACCGCCGCCTTCACGATGTCTGCTTGGGGGCCGATACCACGGGCCACCACCTGCTGCCAGGCCTGCCAAACCGCATCGACGTTGGGTGCGGCGTCTCCGCCCACGGCCACCTGGTGCAACTGCCCGACCGGGCCGGCTCGCCAGGCGCGCGGCTGGCTGAAGATCTGCACATGCGGGAGCCCCAACGCCACCGCCATATGGCTCAAGCCCGAGTCAACCCCCACCACGCCGACAGCGCCGGCCATGCGGTCCAGCACCTGCGCCAGGGTCAGCTGGGGCCACACCTGCGCGTGCGGCCCCAGGGCAGCGGCCAGCCGGTTGGCCAATGCCAGCTCGGGTCCGCCTGCCTGTGGCAAGGCGACACGATAGCCTTGGGCAATCAGCCGCTGGCCCAAAGCGATCCAGCAAGCCTCGGGCCATTCGTTGTCGGGCCGGGTGGTGCCATGGGCCAGCACGACGGTGCGGGCATCTGAAGGCAGGCCCGGTGTTTGCTCGCCCTGGAGCCAGTCATAGACAGGCACTGCCCCAGGCGGGTAAGCCAGCGCGCCCGCCGCCAATGCCCGGTAGCGCGCCACCGCGTGAATGCGTTTGGGCATGGGAACCAGTCGATCAAGCAGCCAGCGCACGGGCCATTCGTAGCTGCAGGCGTCACTGGCGTTCGCGTAGGTCGCCCGAAAGCCACCGGGGGCAAGCCGGGCGCGCCGGGCCACCAGCGCGGATTTGATCAGGCCCTGGAAGTCGATGACGGCGTCATAGGCCTCGCGCTGGAGGTCTGCCAGAAAGGCTTTGCGCTCGCGCTGCGTAGCGGCCTGCCAGCGCGACTTGCGCCAGCGCCGCTCGGCAATAGGCAACACGCGGCGCACGCCACTGACGCGCGCCACCAGCGGGGCAAAGGCTTCTTCAACAACCCAGTCGATGACCACGCCCGGAAACGCCAGCCGCAAATCGTGCACCACCGGTATCGTCTGAATCACGTCGCCCAATGAGGACAGCTTGACGAGCAAAATCTTCATCAACCGCCCCAGTCACCCACCGGCCACATTCAGCACTTCTCAGTGGGCCGCCGCCTCAAACTTCGCATCAGGCTTGACCTGGCGCAGCAGGGCCAGCATGTCAGCCTCAATGCGGTGCAGGGCCGCATCGGTATGGCCTTCGAACCGCAACACCAGCACGGGGGTGGTGTTGGACGAACGAATCAGGCCAAAGCCATCCGGCCAGTCCACCCGCAGGCCGTCGATGGTGTTGACCTTGGCTTCGGGGCCAAACCGGGCCAGGGCAACGGCTTGCGCCACCAGGCCGGGCGCTTCGCCCTCATTCACACGAACATTCATCTCGGGCGTGGAAAAACTGGTGGGCAGAGCATCCAGCACGGCATTGGCATCCGGCGATTGACTCACAATTTCCAGCAGGCGGCAGCCCGCGTAGGTGCCATCGTCAAACCCGAACCAGCGCTCTTTGAAGAAGATGTGGCCGCTCATCTCGCCGCCCAGTGGCGAGTTGATCTCTTTCATCTTGGCCTTGATCAGGGAATGCCCCGTCTTGAACATCACCGGTTTGCCACCGGCAGCCTCAATCGCCGGGGCCAGGCGCTGGGAACACTTCACGTCGTACACAATGTGCCCGCCGGGCACGCGGCTCAACACGTCACGGGCGAACAGCACCATCTGGCGATCCGGGTAAATGTTGTTGCCCTGTTTGGTGACGATGCCCAGCCGGTCGCCATCGCCATCAAAGGCCAGACCCAGCTCGGCGTCGCTGGTCTTTAGCGCGGCTATCAGATCACGCAGGTTCTCGGGCTTGCTCGGGTCAGGATGGTGGTTGGGGAAATTGCCATCAACCTCGCTGAAGAGTTCAATCACCTCGCAGCCAATGGCACGCAAAATAGCCGGGGCCGATGCGCCTGCAATGCCGTTGCCGGAATCAACCACAATTTTCATCGGGCGGGCCAGTTTGATATCACCCACGATGCGGTCGCGGTAAGGTGCAAAAACGTTGACATTGGTCACCTTGCCGGGTGCCTGCACCACCCAGCTCTCAGCTTCCATCATGCGCTGAATGGCCTGAATTTCCTCGCCGTAAATGGCGCGGCCCCGCATCACCATCTTGAAGCCGTTGTAGTCCTTGGGGTTGTGGCTGCCGGTGACCTGAATGCCGCTGGTGCACAGCGTGTTGGCCGCAAAGTACAGCATGGGTGTGGTCACCATGCCCACGTCCACTACATCCAGCCCCGAAGACATCAGGCCACGCACCAGGGCCGTGCTCAGCGATGGCCCGCTGAGACGGCCATCCCGCCCGACGGCCACCGAGGTTTCACCCTCCAGCCGCGCGATGGTGCCAAAGGCTTTTCCTATGCCTTCTGCAACAGCCTCGGTCACTGTAGACGGCACAATGCCGCGAATGTCGTAGGCCTTGAAGATGGAAGATGCCACTTGCATTTTGAGTGTCCTTTAAGCGTCTTTTCGGTGTTTTTACAGTGGCGTCAGACTCTCGTTTTCAGAGTGCGCCGATTGTATTCGTCACGGGTCAATGCCCTGCCCTCGCAGCCAGAACCGCTGCGTCGTACAAGGCGACATAGTGCAGGGCAGCCTCTTCCCAGGAAAAGCGCTGCGCCATGCCACGCAACATGATTTTTCGCCACACTTTGGAATTGGCATGGGCTTTGACGGCCTCTGTCAATGCGGCAGAAAGTGCCTCTGGCGTGGCCGGGCCAAACATGAAGCCGGTCGCTTCGTCATGGCCCAGGGCCTGCAGCGTCGCGTCCACCACGGTGTCTGCCAAACCACCCACCCGGCGCACCACCGGCACCGTGCCATACCGCAGCGCATAGAGCTGGGTCAGCCCGCAAGGCTCGAAGCGGGAGGGCACCACCACGGCGTCTGCACCGGCAATCAACTCGTGCGCCAAGGCCTCGTCGTAGCCCAAGCGCACGGCCACCCTTCCCGGATGCGCCTCAGCGGCGGCTTTGAAGCGGGCTTCCAGACCGGCATCGCCGCTTCCCTGCAGGGCGAGTTGGGCACCATCGGTCAACAAGGCGGGCAAGGCTGCCAGAACCAGATCCAGGCCTTTCTGCGAGGTCAACCGGCTGACCACACCAAACAGCGTGGCCTTCGCATCCACTTTGAGACCCAGGCGGTTTTGCAACGCTTCCTTGCACCGTGCCTTGCCTGCGGGTGCCGACGCCGAATACTGCGCGGCAATACCCGTGTCGGTTGCCGGGTTCCAGACCGTGCCATCCACACCATTCAAAATACCCGATACGTCAGCGCCCCGGGCACGCACCACGCCATCCAGCCCACAACCAAACTCTTCTGTGGCCATCTCGGTCGCATAGCTCGGGCTGACGGTGGTCACGCGGTGGGCGTAGGTCAACCCCGCTTTCATGAAAGACACCTGCCCATGAAATTCCAGCCCATTCGGCGTCAGCAGGCGCGATGGCAAACCCAGCATGGCGTAATCGCCCTCGTCGAACAAACCCTGGTAGGCCAGGTTGTGCACGGTGAAGACGGTCGCCACGGTGGCCACCGGGTTGGCCGCCACGTAAGCGCAGGCCATGGCCGCATGCCAGTCATGCACGTGCAGCACGTCGGGGCACCAGTTGGTATCCAGCTCACCAGAGGCCAGGTGGGCCGCCACCCAGCCGAGCAAGGCGAAGCGCTGCAGGTTGTCGGCCCACTCGCTGCCGTCGGCCGCCAGATAGGGGTTGCCGCTGCGCTGGTACAGATAAGGGGCATCAACCACATAAACCGGCACACCGGTCACGGGCATATAGCCCAGCCAGAGGGAGACTTTGGCCGCGCCAAACAGGGCACCGATATCGCCCACCAACACCTGCCGCTCGACCCCTTGCTTGATGGCGGGCAGCCCCGGCAAGACCAGGCGAACATCGACCCCAGCCGCTGTCAGGGCCTGTGGCAACGCCCCCAACACGTCCGCAAGTCCACCCGTTTTAACCAGGGGGAAAACTTCAGCCGCCGCATGCAACACTCTCATGAGGCAATTTTGGCGAGCATGTCGCCCGTCACCAGCGTGATGCCATTGGCACTGCGGTGAAAGCGGGCCTCATCCAGCACCGGGTCTTCTCCGATCACCATGCCATCCGGAATGATGCAGCCCCGATCCACCACCACACGCGTCAGACGCGCACCACGGCCCACCTGCACGCCCGGCAACAGCACGGACCAGTTCACACTGGAAAAGGAATGTACTCGCACGCTTGAGAACAACAGCGATCGAAACACACTGCCCGACACAATGCAGCCGCCCGACACGGTGGATTCGATCGCCATGCCCCGGCGGTCGTCCACGTTGTGCACAAACTTGGCAGGCGGCAGTTGCTCCTGGTAAGTCCAGATGGGCCAGCGGGTGTCGTACAGATTGAGCAACGGGTCGGTGGCGGTGAGGTCGATATTGGCATCCCAGTAGGCGTCAATGGTGCCTACGTCGCGCCAATAAGGTATTTCGTTGCGTTTGGTACCGACCGCGCTCAGCTCAAACGGATGCGCCGCTGCATTGCCATTGCGCACCGCGCGGGGGATGATGTCCTTGCCAAAGTCGTGGCTGGAATCGGGGTCAGCCATGTCACGCTCCAGCTCTTTGTAGAGGAAACGCGCGTTGAACACATAGATGCCCATGCTGGCCAGCGACTGGTCGGGGTGGCCTGGCATGGCAGGCGGGTCGGCCGGTTTCTCCACAAACTCGGTGATCATGTATTTGTCGTCCACGGCCATCACGCCGAAGGCCGAGGCTTCGTCACGGGGCACGGCAATGCAGCCCACGGTGCAATCGCGGCCCTTGGCCACGTGGTCGGCCAGCATGATGGCGTAGTTCATCTTGTAGATGTGGTCGCCTGCCAGCACCACCACATAGTCCACCGAGCGGTAGCTGGCCAGAATGTCCTGGTTTTGGTAGACCGCATCGGCCGTGCCGCGGTACCAGCTTTCGTCGTCCGTGCGCTGTTGGGCGGGCAACAAGTCCACAAACTCGTTCATCTCGCTCTTAAGAAAAGCCCAACCGCGTTGCAAATGGCGCAGCAGGCTGTGTGACTTGTACTGTGTGATGACCCCAATGCGGCGGATGCCGGAGTTCAGGCAGTTGGACAAGGCAAAGTCGATGATGCGGAACTTGCCCCCAAAGTACACCGCCGGTTTGGCGCGGCGGTCGGTCAGGTTCATCAGGCGGCTGCCCCGCCCACCCGCCAGCACCAGGGCGACGGTCCGTTTGGGCAGGTCAAAACTCAGCGCTAGCTCATCGGGTTTCATGGGATTTCCTGTTTTCGGTCTACTTTGGGCGTCTGCATCATCTTAATACCGGCCCGACTGCATGCGAAAATCTGCCGGATTTCACGGTTGGCCCAATACTTGCAAACTTTTTGGCAAGGATCTGATTGCCCAACGCCCTCACCCCAAAAGCTTCTCAAAGGATGCCCTCGTGAACTCGAACTTGCCGAACCTACCCATCACAAAACACGCCCTGGCCGCCCAGATTGAAGAGCACCTGCTGAGTACGGTGGGGGTTGCGCAGGCGGATGCCTCAACCAGTGACCTGATGCTGGCGGTGTCCCAAGTGGCCCGACAGCAACTGTCGCGTCGCTGGGTTGAAACCCAGGCGCGCGACCGTGCGGCCAAAGCCCGCCGGGTGGTTTACCTGTCGATGGAAATCCTGATGGGCCGCACGCTGTCCAACGCGCAGGCGGCACTTAACCTCACGGGCAGCGCCGCCCAGGGGCTGACGCTGCATGCCCAGACACTGGAAGACATTGAGGCCCGGGAACCGGACGCCGCTCTTGGCAACGGCGGCCTGGGCCGGCTGGCGGCCTGCTTTCTGGACTCCATGGCGACGCTGGGCCTGCCGTCATTCGGCTACGGCATCCGCTATGAGTACGGCATGTTTGCGCAGGATATCCAAGGCGGCTGCCAGACGGAATACCCCGACCCCTGGCTACAAGACGGCACGCCCTGGGAGTTTCCCCGTGCCGATATCACCTACCCCGTGCGCTTTGGCGGCTGGGTGGAGCATCTGGATGGCAAATCCGTCTGGCGGCCCGCCGGGGCCGTGGCCGCCAAGGCCTATGACATGGTCATCCCCGGCCATGGCACCGACAAGGTCAGCACCCTGCGCCTGTGGAAAGCGGTAGCGCCTGCCCATATTGACCTGGGTGCCTTCAACACCGGCGACTACGCCCGTGCCGCTAACGCCAAAAACGAATACGAAAGCATCTCCTGGGTGCTGTACCCCAACGACAGCACACCGGCAGGGCGTGAGCTGCGCCTGAAGCAGGAATACTTTTTTGTAGCGGCGTCCATTCAGGACCTGGTGGCGCGGCATCTTGCCGAGTACCCCACGCTGGCCAATCTGGCCGACAAAGTGGCCATCCACCTCAACGACACCCACCCGGCCATTGGCGTGGCCGAGTTGATGCGCGTGCTGTGTGATGACCACGCCATGGCGTGGGACAACGCCTGGGCACTGTGCTGCAAGACCTTCTCGTACACCAACCACACGCTGATGCCCGAAGCGCTGGAGACCTGGCCGGTCGGCCTGATGCAGCACGTGCTGCCGCGCCACCTGGAGATCATCTTCCGCATCAACAAGGAGTTTCTGGAGCTGGCCGCCAAACACCGCCCCAACGACAACGGCTTTCTGGCCCGCCTGTCGCTGATCGATGAAAACGGCGAGCGCCGGGTGCGAATGGCGCATCTGTCGATTGTGGGCAGCCACATGGTCAATGGCGTGTCGGCCCTGCACTCCGAATTGCTGGTGCAAACCATCTTTGCCGACTTCGCCAGCATCTGGCCCGACCGCTTCACCAACATGACGAATGGTGTCACGCCACGGCGCTGGCTGTCTCAGGCGAATCCGGGTCTGGCGGCGCTGCTGGACGAGACCCTGGGCACGTCGTGGCGGCTTGACCTTGACAAGCTAAAGCAGTTGAAACCGCTCAGCAGTGATGCCTCGTTCGCAGCGAAGTTCATGGCCATCAAGCGCGCCAATAAAGTCCGTCTGGCCAATTACATCCAGCGCACCGCCGGGGTCAAGGTCAGCCCCGACAGCCTGTTTGACGTCCAGGTCAAGCGCATCCACGAGTACAAACGCCAGTTGCTCAACGTGCTGCACGTGGTCACGCGCTACCAGGCCATTCTGGCCAACCCGCAAGCAGACTGGGTGCCCCGCACCGTCATCTTTGCAGGCAAGGCGGCGTCGAGCTACCACACGGCCAAATCCATCATCCGATTGATCCATGACGTGGGCGCAGTCATCAACAACGACCCGCGCGTGGGCAACATGCTGAAGCTGGTGTTCATCCCCAACTATGGCGTGTCGGTCGCGGAAATCATCATGCCGGGGGCGGACCTGTCGGAGCAGATTTCAACGGCCGGCACTGAGGCCTCGGGCACCGGCAACATGAAGCTGGCGCTCAATGGCGCCCTGACGATAGGCACAGACGATGGGGCCAACATCGAGATCCGGCAAAACGTGGGCGATGACAACATCTTCATCTTCGGCCTGAAGACGCCTGAAGTTCGTGCGCTGCGCCAGACCGGTTATCAGCCCATCCGCATTTACGAGAACACACCCGCACTCAAGGCAGTGCTTGACGCCGTGGCGGGGGGGCAGTTTTCGCCGGATGAGCCAGGCCGCTATCGCCCGCTGGTCGATTCGCTGCTGTGGGGCGGCGACCACTACATGCTGCTGGCCGACTACGCGTCGTATGTCGCAACGCAGACCCAGGTGGATGACCTGTACCGCTCGCCCGCCAAGAGGTGCCACAAGGCCATTGTCAACGTCGCCGGGATGGGCGTTTTTTCATCCGACCGGACCATCCGCGAATACGCCCGTCAAATCTGGCATATTGAGGCTTGAACAGCGGGACACTACAAACATGCCAGTCATTGCGAGCGTAGCGCGGCAATCCATCCTGCGGTCAAATCGCCCTGGTTCGCCACGGCCTGCGGCCTCGCGATGACGAAGAAGGTTTCCTTGACGGCTCCTGGTGGCGACGCCCATCAGGCCTTGCCTCTACTGAGTGAGCTGGACGTGTGGTTGCTGGCGGAGGGTACGCATCTGCGTCCCTACGAAGTGCTGGGTGCGCATCCCATGACGCTGGACGGCGTGGCAGGCACCCGCTTTGCCGTGTGGGCCCCCAACGCCTCGCGCGTGAGTGTAGTGGGCGACTTCAACCACTGGAATGGCCACCAGCATCCCATGCGTCTGCGAATCGAGTGTGGCGTGTGGGAGCTGTTTGTGCCGCAGGTGGCAGACGGCGCGCTTTACAAATTTGAGGTTTGGGCACGCGATGGCTCGCTGCTGCCCGCCCGCGCTGACCCTTATGCGCGGCAGTCCGAATTGCGGCCTGCCACGGCAAGCGTGGTCGCCCCTCTGCCGCCCGTGGTTGCGCCTTCGGCACAGCGCCAGGCCGCCAATGCGCTGGACGCGCCCATGAGCATTTACGAAGTGCATCTGGGCTCCTGGCGGCGCATTGCGGACGGCTCCAGCAACGGTGCCGGGCGGTGGCTCAACTGGGACGAATTGGCTGACACGCTGGTGCCCTATGCCAAAGACATGGGTTTCACCCACCTGGAGCTGCTGCCCATCAGCGAGCACCCGTTTGACGGCTCCTGGGGGTACCAGCCGATCGGGCTTTATGCACCCACGTCACGCTTTGGCGATGCAAACGGATTTGCCCGGTTTGTGGCGCGCTGCCACGCTGAAGGTATGGGCCTGCTGCTGGACTGGGTACCCGCGCACTTCCCCACCGACGCGCATGGCCTGGGCAACTTTGATGGCACGCATCTGTATGAATACGCCGACCCGCGTGAGGGCTTTCACAACGACTGGAACACGCTCATTTACAACCTGGGCCGCACCGAAGTACGCAACTTCCTGATTGGCAATGCGCTGTTCTGGCTGGAGCGCTTTGGCGTGGATGGTCTGCGGGTGGATGCCGTGGCCTCCATGCTGTACCGCGACTACAGCCGCAAGGCCGGTGAGTGGATTCCCAATGCGCATGGCGGACGCGAGAACCTGGAAACCATTGCCTTCCTGAAGCGCCTTAATGAAGTGGTGGGCAGCGAGCGGCCCCAGGCCGTGACGCTGGCCGAAGAGTCCACCGCCTTTCCCGGCGTGTCTCGCCCCACTTACGCGGGGGGTCTGGGCTTTCACTACAAATGGAACATGGGCTGGATGCACGACACGCTGGCCTACATGGCACGCGACCCCATTCACCGCAAGCACCACCACAGTGAAATGACGTTCGGGCTGGTCTACGCCTTTGATGAAAATTTTGTGCTGCCGATTTCGCACGACGAAGTGGTGCACGGCAAAGGCTCGCTGCTGAACAAAATGCCGGGCGACACGTGGCAAAAGTTTGCGAACCTGCGGGCCTACTACGGCTTCATGTTCGGCCACCCGGGCAAGAAGCTGCTCTTCATGGGCTGCGAGTTTGCGCAGGAACGTGAATGGAACCACGACACCACCCTCGACTGGCACCTGCTGCAGCAGCCCGAACACGCCGGCCTGCACCGCCTGGTGCACGA
>JANOAP010000504.1:0-2989 GCA_031411175.1 Rhodoferax sp.
GGGGCCGTCCACCCCGCCGCTGGAGCAACCCAGCAGACCTGCCACCACGCCCGCAGCCAGAGAGGCTGCCGCCCATGCTCGGCGATTCATTCGAATTTTCATAAAGGGTCTTTGCAACAAACTATGTATGAAACCGGGGCCAGACGGCCCCACCCATTGCTTGAGTAACCAGCGCCTCGCTTCAGTTCCCTGATTTGCACCGCTAAGGTGCGCGGTGCAGCCGGGGGGCCGACAGCGCGGCCAGGTTGTCTGCCACGGCGGCGTCCACATCGCGCCAGCGCCCGGTCAGCTGCGCAGCGGCCAGCGCGGTTTCCAATGCCTTCAGGTCTTTCACCGTGGGCGCCACCTTGATCTGGGCGATGGCTGCAGCCGGATTACCTGCCTTGATCAATGCCAGCACCTTGCCAGCCCACTCGTTGGGTCGTGCCATGATTTGCCTCAGTTGTAGCGGAACACCACTGTAGCAAGCGTCTGGCGCTTAAACTGGCGACTCAAAAATTTAGGAGACCTCCACCATGCTCACACTGTGCGGCTTTTCTGTTTCAAACTATTACAACAAGGTCAAGTTGGCTTTGCTCGAGAAAAATGCGCCTTTTGCGGAAGAGCGTGTGATGACCAAGAGCAAGGATGAGGCCGTGCTGTCGTGCAGCCCATTGGGCAAGATACCCTTCATCCGCACCGAACACGGCGGCCTGTGCGAAAGCCAGGCGATTCTGGACTACATCGAGGCCACGTGGCCGCAGCCGCCGTTGATGCCTGCCAATGCCTTTGGCCAGGCCAAGGTACGTGAGCTCACCACCTTCATTGACTGGCACCTTGAGATCACCGCGCGCCAGTTGTACTCGCAGGCCTTTTTTGGCGGCGCTGCCCTGAGCGACGCTGACAAGGCGCGCATTCATGGCGAGCTGGTTGCCAACATTGCGGGCTTCAAGCGACTGGCCAAATTTGCCCCCTATGTCGCTGGCAGCCTGTTCACTCAGGCCGATTGCGCGGCGTTTGTGAACCTGCCCCTGGTGGGCATGGCCACCAAAATTGTTTATGGCGAAGACTTGCTGCTGGCGGGCGGTGTGGATTACAAGAGCTACAGCAAACTGGTGGGCGAACGGCCTTCAGCGCAAAAAGTGGTGGCTGACCGCAAGGCAGACGCAGCCAAAGCCTAGCGCTGGCAGAAAGATAAGGAGACGGTCGCCGTCTCGACGCCCTTCAAGCCCGGGGATTGACCGTGCACGCATAATTCCACTCAGCATGACGTCACATGCAGATTTGAAAATGGCGTTGATGAATCCCGGAACCGTTTATTTCAAGACCGACAAGGGCAGGGCTGAGGTTGCCGGGCGCAGTGGCGCAGTGAACCTTGCCCAGCGGCGCGTTTTGATACTGGTAGACGGCAAGAAAACCGTTAATGATCTCGGTGCGTTTGCAAGAGCGGGTGAGCTTGAGCCAGATTTGGTGCATCTGCGCCAATTGGGGCTCATTGAGTCTAGTGAGAACGACGAGCCACTGCCGCCACCCGCTGCCCCCGGATTTGCCGCGCCAGCCAGTCCTACCGAAGCACCACGTCCGGCTACCAGCCTTGAAGAATTTTCCAAAGTGAGGGGGGATGCCTCCAATTTCGTGGCCGACCGCCTGGGCGCGGCCGGGGTGCCTATCTGCGGTGCCATTGAGCGTTGCAAAAGCCCGGAAGAATTGCGGCGCCTGCTGCGCGGTGTGGAGGCCTTCGTCAGTGAAAAGCTGGATGCCGAAACCGCCCAGTCATTTGCGCGGCATTTTGGCAAGCTGCTGCTGTAGCCCGGCCGCTGGAGTAGCCCGCCTGGCACCATGACGCAGCCATCGCCCGCCAAACGCGCCAGCGCAAAGCCCCGCATTCCGCGCAGCCACCACTACCACGTGTACGTGGTCGAGCTGTCTGATGAAGTCTGGAGCGTGGCCCGTTTCCGTAAATGCAACCCCGGCTACCAATTGGGCAAGCCCTTTGTCTATGTAGGCATGACCGGCCTGGACCCGGACGTGCGCTTTGACAAGCACAAGGCGGGCATTCAGCACAACGTGTTTGTCCTCAAATATGGCTTGCGTCTATTGCCTGGGCTGTACACCCGCTACAACCCCATGCCGTATGAGGGCGCACGCGACATGGAGGTCGAGCTGGGCATTGCCCTGCGCGAGGCTGGCTACGGTGTATGGCAGGCCTGAGGTAGGATGAGTTTCTCCATGACGCTAAAAGGTATTGAATGAGTTTTCCTGTGGACCAGGACACGGTGGCGCATGGCATCCAGCTGGCGGTGGCACCGGTGTTTTTGCTGACCGCCGTGTCGGGCCTGATTGGTGCCGTAGCCAACCGCCTGGCGCGCATCATTGACCGGGCCCGCCTGCTGGAAGAGCGCATCGAAGCGCAGGGCACGGGCGCAGTGGTTGCCAAGGCCTACGCCGAGCTGGGTGAGCTGCGCAAGCGTGGCTTGCTGGCCAATACGGCCATTGCGCTGCTGACCTTGTGTGCTTTCCTGATCGGGCTCACCATCGTGGTTCTGTTTCTGGGGGAAACCACCAGCTTTCAGGGACTTCGCCTGGCCGTTTGGTGTTTTCTGTCGGGCGTTGTCTGCTTTTTGCTGGCGCTTTTGTGCTTTATGGTTGAGACTTTGATCGCCACGCGACTGCTGAACTTCCGAAAGCCCGAGCGTTGAAGACGCGGGTGTGAACTACCTAACCTAACCCATTACTACAAGGAGACTGACATGAAATACCAATGTGCCCATCGCTGGGCTTTCAAGACCTGGGGTGGGGCGCTGGAGCCCATCGAAGAAGCGCTGGCACCCGTCACCGGCCATGAAGTCACTGTGCGCATCACGCACTGCGGCATGTGCCATTCTGATTTGCACATCCAGGCCGGTGGTTTTGACATGGGTGGCGGAAGGCTGTCGTCCCTGGAAGCTGCGGGCAACAAATTGCCACTCACGATGGGCCATGAAATCGTGGGTGAAATTGTCGAAATGGG
>JANOAP010000505.1:0-3740 GCA_031411175.1 Rhodoferax sp.
GGGCTGGAGCCCATCAAGGAGCACCTGCTCATCACCCGCTACAACCCGACGCGTGTGGACCAGGGGCAGATGCTGTCGCTGGAAGACATCAAGGACATTCTGCGCATCAAACTGATTGGCGTGATCCCTGAGAGCGAGTCGGTGTTGCAAGCATCCAACCAGGGCGTGCCTGCTGTGCACATGCAGGGCAGCGACGTGTCTGAGGCGTACAAAGACGTGATTGACCGCTTTCTGGGCGAAGACAAGCCGCTGCGCTTCATCGAAGCAAAGAAGGAAGGTTTCTTCAAACGCCTGTTTGGAGCCAAATAAGCCATGTCCTTCCTTACCTTTTTTCTTGGCGAGAAGAAAAAAACCGCCAATGTGGCCAAAGACCGTTTGCAGTTCATCCTGGCGCATGAGCGCAGTGGCCGCAACGCCGCCGAGCCCGACTACCTGCCCGCCTTGCAGCGTGACCTGATCGCCGTGATCAGCAAGTACATCAAAATCAACCCGGACCACATCAAGGTCAACCTGGAGCGCCAGGACAACCTGGAAGTGCTTGAGGTGAAGATTGAGCTGCCTGACGCTCGTTAAGTCGCGTTAAAAACTGCGGGCTTGCGCCAGCGCACCCAACCGCGCGGTGATGGCAAAGAACTCGGCCACCGTGTCATCAATGATGGCCTGTGCCGACTTCACCGAATCAATTAGCCCCACCGTTTGCCCGGCCAAGGCGGGCGCGGCTTCCATGTCGCCCTCAAAGTACACACTGCGAATGCCCTTCATGGACTCAAAAGACATCACGCCCTCGTCATAAATGGCCTGGGTGCGTTGGCTTTTAAGCGCACGAATGCAGGGTGTGGACTTCTTGTTCAGCATGAAGGTGCCCGTCTCGGAGGCGTTGACGATGGCATTCTTGTAGTTGGCATGCACGGGGCTCTCAAGGCAGCTCACAAAACGGGTGCCCATCTGGATGCCTTCGGCCCCAAGTGCAAATGCAGCCGCCATGCCGCGCCCATCGCAAATGCCACCCGCTGCAATCATGGGCACGTCGGTGCGCGCACGAATCGCCTGCAACAGCACCAAGGTTGAGACCTCTTCGGGGTTCTTGAATCCGCCGCCTTCAGCGCCCTCGACCACCAGGCCGTCAATGCCCGCGTCCACACATTTCATGGCCGCTTCCACCGTAGGCACCGCGTGGTACACCGTGATGCCCGCGTCGTGCAGCGGCGCGATGAACTTGGCCGGGCTGCCCGCCGACGTGGTGACGAACTTCACGCCCGAGGCACAGACGAATTTCAGCATTGCGTCGTCTTTCAAAAAGCGGATCGGCAGGTTCACGCCAAAAGGCAAACCCAAGGCGCTCATCTTGGTGATTTCAACCTGGCAGTTTTCCGTCTCGCCCGATGAGGTTTCGATGATGCCCAGCCCCCCCGCGCGCGACACAGCCGAGGCCAGTTGCGTGCGCGCAATCCAGCCCATGGGGGCCTGCACGATGGGGTATTTGGCACCGGTGTGGGCGAGGACGCGGTTGGCGCTGTGGGTCATTGAGTTATCAACTTGAGGTAAAAGAGGCCGCCATTATTGCCAGCCAGCTACCTCTGCCATGTCGCCCCCGTTACCAGGGATGAGGCGCCTGATCGGCAGAGCGCTCTACTCCGTGTCCCCCGCCCGCCGCGCGGGCTCCTCCTTGACCTGCGCAGAACACTCTGCCACCCATGCTCCTAAGCCCCCTCAGGCTTGATCTGCGCGCGCGCAATCACCGGTTTCCAGCGTGCCTGCTCGGCCTTGATGAAGGCGTCAAACTCCGCTGCCGTATTACCAACCGCCAAGGCAGTATCTGCCGCGAGCTTGTCGCGCACGACGGCGCTGCGTGACGCCTTGATGGCCTCGGCCTCCAGTTTGGCGATGTGGTCTTTGGGCCATTTGCTGGGCGCCATCAAGCCGTACCACTGGGTCATTTCGAAACCCTTGTAACCCTGCTCGGCCACGGTGGGCACATCAGGCAGTTGCGGCAGGCGCGTGCTGGTGCCGGTGGCAATGCAGCGCAGCTTGCCGGCCTTGATGAATTGCAACAGCGCGGGCGCGCCCACGGCCGATGCCTGGAGTCGGCCCGACATCAGGTCGGTCAGCATGGGGCCGGTGCCGCGGTAGGGCACATGGACCATGAAGGTGTCGGTCACCATCTTCAGGTACTCAAACGCCAGATGCCCGGCGCTGCCATTGCCTGCAGAGCCGTAGTTGAGCTGGCCCGGTTTCGACTTGGCGTAGGCCACAAATTCTTTGAGGTTTTTGATGGGCAGGTCCGGGTGCACCACGTAAAGGCTGGGCACCTTGGACACGAGTGTGATGGGCGTGAAGTCTTTGGCCGCGTCGTAGGGCAGCTTGGGGAAGATGAACGGGTTCACCGCCAGTGTGCCAATGTGGCCCAGCACCAGCGTGTGCTCGTCGGTGGAGTTGGCAACTTCCTGCATGGCGATGTTGCCTGCCGCGCCGGGCTTGTTGTCCACAAACACGTTCTGGCCGATGGTCTTGGCCATCTCGCCTGCGACGGCGCGGGCCACGATTTCAGAACTGCCGCCGGGTGCGAACGGCACCACCAGCCGAAGCGGCTTGCTGGGCCAAGCCTGCGCGTGCGCAAAAAAGGGTGAAGCAGCCAGGGCGGCCGCGCTGGTGTGGGTCAGCCATTGGTGGCGTGACAAGGCGGTGCGGGTGTCAAGGCACTAAGTCATGGTGTTGGGTTAGGGGTGAGACGGGAAAAGGATTAAAGATAGAAAAAGAGGAAGGAACGGATACGGTCACCACTCGGGTCCCAGCAGCGGGCTCAGAACGGGCTTACCAGAAACACCGCAGAACTGGCTCTGCCAGGCTGCTGGTGTTGCCCCCAGCAAGGGGGAAAGCGAAGCGACACGCAGTGCGCGTAGCCGGGCGTTGAGTAATTGTTCACTCCAGCGCAATGCCCCGCTCTTTGACCAGCCTGGCCCAAAGCGCCATCTGGCTGCGCACAAAAGACTGTGCCGCGTCGGGGCTGCTTTTTTGCACCTCGCCGCCCAACTGGCCAATGCGTGTTTTGACCTCGGGAGACTCCATGGCCTTTTGCAACGCGGCCGACAACTTGGCCATCACCTCGTTGGGCGTGCCTGCGGGCGCCACCAGCACGTTCCATTCATACACCTCGGCACCCGTCACCCCGGCTTCGGCCAGCGTGGGCACGTCAGGCAATATGCTTGAGCGTTTGGCACTGGTCACAGCCAGTGCCCGCAATTTTCCGCCCTGAATGTGCCCCAGTGTCGAAGCCAGATTGCCGAAAAAAACCGGCACCTGCCCGCCCACCACATCGTTCAATGCCGGGCCGCCGCCCTTGTACGGGATGTGCGCCATCTCGACCTTGGCGGCCGACTCAAACATCGCTCCCGCCAGGTGCTGGGCTGAGCCGTTGCCGCTTGACGCAAACGCCACCGCGTCCTTGCGCGCTTTGGCCGCCGCGATCAGCTCGGCAACTGACTTGGCCGGGAACTGTGCGTTGACCAGCACCACGTTGGGAAACAGCGCAATCACGCCCACCGGTCTAAAGGCCTTGTCGGTGTCATAAGGCAGCTTGGGGTACAGCGCCGGGTTCACGGCAAACGACGATGCATCCAGCATCAGCGTGTGGCCGTCCGGCGTGGCCTTGGCCACGGCTGCCGCGCCAATCTGGCCGCTGGCACCGGGCTTGTTGTCCACGATGACGGTTTGCCCCAGCGCCTCGCCCAACTTGGGGGCCA
>JANOAP010000506.1:0-17496 GCA_031411175.1 Rhodoferax sp.
ACCCCTGTTTAAAGGCCGCTGATTAGCAATAGTCAGCGGCCTTTTTTCTTTGCAAATTCAATATCACGGGATATTTGGCGACTCAACCCATCAACTCCCCAAGACAAGCCCAAAGCCTGCCATCAAAGCGCGCAGCGGCTACGGAGAGTTTCAATGTTTATAGGGTTTATACCTAATATACATTTACTTGCCGACCGGTAAACTAAGTCATTGAGTGCAGTTTTGAAGAAACGATATGAGGAGCGCAATGAGTATTTTGGGTTTGATGCAGCAGCAGCCGCTGCTGATATCCGGGCTGATAGAACACGCTGCCATGCACCATGGCAACGTGGAGATCGTTTCGCATGTTTCTGACACCAGTATTTACCGGTCTACCTGGCGCAATGTCCGCAACCGAGCCAAGCGCCTTGCCAATGCGCTGACGACCCTGGGGGTCCAGCCGGGTCAGCGGATTGCCACGCTGGCGTGGAACACGCACCGTCATCTGGAGTTCTACTTTGCCGTATCCGGCATGGGCGCGGTATCGCACACCGTCAACCCTCGGCTGTTTGCCGAACAGATTACCTACATCATCAACCATGCGGCTGATGAATATGTGTTCTTTGACCTGGGGTTTGCGGACCAACTCGCCGCCATTGCAGCCCAACTACCCTCCGTCAAGGGCTTTGTCGCGCTTTGCGAACGCAGCGAAATGCCCCAACTGGCCTTGCCCAACCTGCTTTGCTACGAAGACCTGCTGGAAGCCGCATCGCCAGACTATGAATGGCCGCGTCTGGACGAAAACACCGCGTCATCGCTTTGCTATACCTCTGGCACTACAGGTAACCCCAAGGGTGTGCTCTACAGCCACCGCTCGACGGTGTTGCACTCCTGGACGGCCTGCACGGTCGATGGACTGGGCCTGTCCGCCCGTGACAGTGTGTTGCTGGCTGTGCCGATGTTTCATGTCAACGCCTGGGGCATCCCGTATGCATCGGCCATGTGCGGTGCGAAGCTGGTGTTGCCTGGCCCCGGCGTGAGCGGTGACCGCCTGTATGCGCATATGCGCGACGAGGGCTGCACCTTTTCGCTGGGTGTGCCCACTGTGTGGCTTGGGTTCTTCAATTACGTAGAGACCAACCTGTCAACGCTTGATCTCACCCGGATCCGGCTGGCCCGCGTTGTGGTGGGGGGCTCCGCCGCGCCGCGCGCAATCATCGAAAAATTTCAGAAGCTGTTAGGGGCCTTTGTGATTCAGGCCTGGGGCATGACCGAGACCAGCCCGTTGGCCACCATAGGCAACCTGCTGCCCCATCAGGTAGATCTGCCGCAAGAAAAGCGCCTGGACCTTCAGACCAAACAGGGTCGTGCCATCTTCGGCGTTGACGTCGGCATCTTCGGCCCTGAAGGCCAGCGCCTGCCGCATGACGGTACGTCGGTGGGCGAAATCAGGGTGCGTGGCCCTTGGGTCGTATCTGCCTATTACGGCAACGCACCCGGCTCTGCCACCGATGATGAAGACTGGTTCAGCACAGGGGATGTGGCGTTGATCGACACCGATGGTTTTGTGCAGATTACCGACCGCACAAAGGATGTCATCAAATCCGGCGGCGAATGGATTTCATCCATTGATCTGGAAAACGTGGCAGTGGGCCACCCCAAGGTGCGCGAGGCTGCCGTGATTGGCGTAGCGCATAGCAAGTGGCAAGAGCGACCGCTGCTGATCGTGGTTCCCAAGCCGGGCGAGACCATTACACCCACAGAAATGATTGATTTCATGAAGGACCGTGTGGTGCGCTGGTGGTTGCCCGACGACGTGGTCTTTGTTGAAGATCTGCCGCACACAGCCACTGGCAAGCTGCTGAAGACCAAACTGCGCGAGCAGTTTCGCGCGCATCGCCTGTCAACAGACTCGTGACGTGCAGCAGGTATTGAAGAAGGCTTTGCTTGACAGGTAACGACGCCGACAAGCCGGGTCAATCAGGTTTCGTAGATGGTTATTTAACTTAAACACAGGAGTCAAATCATGAAGACATTTCCTTCCACCCAGAAAATCTCAAGCCTCGCCCTCGTGGCTGTTGGCACCGCCGCAATGCTGGCCGTTGCACCTGCACGGGCCCAAATCAGTGATGACGTGGTGCGCATCGGCGTGATGGCCGACCAGACCGGCACCTACTCCGGCAACGGCGGGCCTGGCTCTTCCATTGCTGTGCGCATGGCTGTGCAGGACTTCGGCGGCACGGTCCTGGGCAAGACCATTGAAGTGGTCACCGCCGACGACCAGAACAAACCCAACGTCGGCATCAACATGGCACGCCAGTGGATAGAGAGCGAGAAGTTTGACACCATCGTCGGTGGTTCGGCTTCGTCGATCGCCTTTGGTGTGTCCAGTATGATGAAGGAAAAGAAAAAGCCCTACTTGATTGCCGGTACGGTGTCGTCCGACCTGACGGGCAAGCAGTGCTCGCCGATGACAATCCAGTTCATCGTCGATACCTATCAACTGGCCAACGCCGGTGTTACGGCGCTGCTCAAGCAGGGTGTCAAGTCGTTCTTCTTCGTCACGGTGGACTACGCCTTTGGCGCGGCACTGCAGGCCGATGCCACCAAGTTCATTGAAGCCGGCGGCGGCAAGGTGGTTGGCTCGGTACGCCACCCACTGGGCGCGTCGGACTATTCGTCCTATCTGCTGCAGGCCCAGGCTAGCAAGGCGCAGGCCATTGTGGTTTTGAATGCCGGCCTTGACCTGACCAACGCCCTCAAACAGGCGGCGGAGTACAAGCTGGCGCGCGGTGGCCAGAAGGTCGGCGTGTTCGGCATGACCATCAACAGCGTCTCGGCCATGGGTCTGGACGTTGCCCAAGGCTTGCAAATTACCGCGCCTTTCTACTGGGACCGCAACGAAGAATCGCGCGCTTGGGCTAAACGGTTCACTGATAAAAACGGTGGCGTCATCCCTACCTACATCATGGCCGGTGCCTACAGCGCCACCATGCACTACCTGAAAGCCGTGCAGGCTGCAGGCACCGACGAAGGTGTTGCCGTGATGGCCAAGATGAAGGCGACACCCATCAACGACTTCTCGATGAAGAACGTCAAGATCCGCGAAGACGGCCAGGTCATGCGCCCCACCTATGCAATGACCGTCAAGACGCCTGCAGAGTCCAAAAGCAAGTTTGATCTGTACAAAGTAGGCGCGGAGATTCCGGCCGAGCAGGTGTTCCGCCCTATGGCCGAAGGTGGCTGCGATTTCGTGAAGAAATAAGCCTGAAGAAACAAGGACCGGACGATGTCAGTGAGCACAGTACCCCGGCAGGAGGCGCAGGCCCATCAGGCCTGCCTGTTCCAGCCCTATAAGCTGCGCGGCATCGTTGCGCGAAACAGGGTGGTGATCGCGCCCATGCAGCAGTACTCTGCTGTGGATGGCCATGCCGCTGACTGGCATGTCGTGCACCTGGGTCGCTTCGCACTCGGCGGTGCCGGTATCGTGTTTGTGGAATCAACAGCCGTTGAAGAACGTGGGCGCAATGCCCACGGCGACACGGGCCTGTGGAAAGACAGCCAGATTGAGCCGCTTCGCCGTGTGGCCAAGCTGCTCAAGGACAACGGTGCCGTGCCTGCCATACAGCTCGGCCACACCGGCCGCAAGGGCTCGCTGCAGCCGCCATGGGGCGGGCACAGTCACCTGAATGAAAAAGATGCGGCACGCGGCGAAGCTGCCTGGCCCGTCGTGGGGCCAAGTGCACTGCCGGTGGGGGAGGGTTGGCAAGTGCCTTCGGCCTTGAGCACCGCAGAAGTCAAGGCGCTTGTACAGGCCTGGGCTGATGCAGCCCGTCGCGCGGCTCAGGCTGGCTTTGACATATTGGAAGTGCATGGTGCACATGGCTACCTGATTCACCAGTTCCTGTCGCCCGTGTCGAATGAACGCACGGACGAATACGGCGGCAGTGTTGAAAACCGTCACCGTTTCGCGCTGGAAGTGGCCGAGGCGGTGCGTTCGCAATGGCCTGCACACCTGCCGCTGTTCTGGCGTATCTCGCTTGCTGACCTGGACCATGAGTTGAGCATGGACGAACTGGTCAGCTTGCTGAGAGCTTTGAAGTTGCGCGGAGTGGATGTCGTGGACTGTTCTTCGGGCGGCGGCATTTCCAATTACCCTACCGAAGGCCCGCGTGTAGCGCGTGGTCTGGAGTTTCGCGCTGAAGACGGCCAGAAGATCAAGGCCATGACTGGCATGGACGTGATGGCGGTGGGCCTGATCATCGACCCACACCATGCCGAAGCCCTGTTGGGCGCCGACCAGGCGGATCTGATCGCCATTGGCCGCGAGGCGCTGTTCAATCCCAACTGGACGGTGCATGCGCAAATGTCGCTGGGTGCCAACAAAGACTACCAACTGTGGCCACGGCAGCACAGCTCATACCTGGCCAAGCGCGCGGGTCTGGCCGACCCCTTGCGCAATACCGTCTTGCAGCGTGATGCATCGCGCATACTTTTTGCCACACCACGTAACACTGTATGACCCGTATCGAAATCGTTACCGACAAACGTGACGAGCTGGGCGAATCCCCTCTATGGGATGAACGCACACAGTCCCTGTTCTGGATTGATTCGCATGCGCGCCTGGTGCGGCAATTGATTCCAGCGAATCGTAGCTACCGCGAGTGGCTGCTGCCCTCGGCTATTGGCTCCATCGCGCTGTGTGGAAGCGGTCGCCTGCTGGTCGCGCTGGCTAGCGAGTTTGCCTGCCTTGACCTGGCCACCGGCGAACTGCAAAAAATTGCCAGCGTGAACCACGCCGAAGAAAAAATCCGCATGAACGACGGGCGCACAGATCGCGCCGGTCGTTTTGTGGCCGGCTCGCTGGTGATAGGCCGCAATGAAAAGCTGGGTGCGCTGTACCAGCTGGATGCAGGTGGCAAGGTGAAAATGCTCGACAAGGGGTTTGCCATTTCAAACGGCACCTGCTTCAGCCCCGATGGGCGCTGGCTCTACTTCACCGACAGCCGCACGCGCAAGATCATGCGCTACCCCTACGACACAGCCACCGGTCAAGCGGGTGCGCCTACAGTCTTTATTGATACCGAACCGCTGGGGTCCGCAAGCGACGGTGCCACGGTCGATAGTGAAGGCTGCCTGTGGACCGCTCTGGTCGAGATCGGCAAGATGGGCCGCTTCACGCCGGAAGGCAAGCTGGATCGCGTCATCGACATGCCGGTGCGCTATGTGACTTGCCCGTGCTTTGGCGGGCCGAATCTCGACATTCTTTACGTCACCAGTATCAGCAACAGTGGCAATGCCTTGAAGGATGACCATCCCGACGCCGGCGCGCTGTTCGCCGTTCATGGCACAGGCGCGCGCGGTTTGCCCGAAGTGCGCTTTGCCGACAAGACCTGAAACACTCAACCGACAACCCGACAGACAAGGAATACGCAAGTGAACGAAGTTAAAAAACGGCTTGAGGGGAAAGTAGCGCTCATCACTGGTGGTGCGCGCGGCATCGGCCGCAGCATTGCAGACGCCATGGCGGCAGAAGGTGCCGTGGTCGGGGTACTGGATCTGCGCGAGGACCTGGCCCGGGCGGCGGCTGACGAGATCAAGGCCACCGGTGCCCAGGCCATGGCCTTTGGCGGAAACGTGGCCGAACGCGATACTTTCGTCAATGCCGTCACCGCCATGAAACAGGCGCATGGCCGTTTCGACATCCTCGTGAACAACGCCATCTGGGTGCGCTACGGTCCTATTGCCGACATCACGCCCGAGATGCTCAACCGCATGGTGGGCACCGGGTTCAACTCGGTGGTCTGGGGCATCCAGGTCGGGGCCGAAGCCATGACCGAAGGCGGCAGCATCATCAACATTGCGTCTGCTGCAGCCTTCCTGGGCGTGCCTGAAGCCATGGTGTACGGTGGCGTCAAGGCCGGCGTGCTGGGCCTGACACGGTCTTCGGCGGTAGACCTTGGCCCACGCGGCATTCGCGTGAACGCCGTCTGCCCTGGCTCTGTGCTCACGGAAGGCATGCAAAACAATGTGACTCCCGAGAAGATTGCGGTCCGCGTTGAACGAACCCCGCTGCGGCGCCTGGGTGAAGTCGAAGACATTGCCAGCGCAGCCATGTTCCTCGCGTCGTCCGACAGCAGTTGGGTTACGGGTACGTCCATCCTGGTGGACGGTGGCGTGACACACGCACTGCTTTAAGCGGCAGGTCATATCAATGAGTGACTCCTTTATTCTTGAGGCGACCGGGCTCAGCAAGCAATTCCGGGGGTTTTATGCCGTGAAGGACGTGAACCTTCGTGTTCGCCGTCACACCATCCACGCTTTAATCGGCCCCAACGGTGCCGGCAAGACCACCTGCTTCAACCTGCTGACCACGTTTCTGCCGCCCACGGCAGGCACGATTCTCTTCAACGGCACAGACATCTCGCAAAGCGATCCGGCCACCGTGGCATCGAAAGGGCTGGTGCGTTCTTTCCAGATCTCTGCCGTGTTCGGGCAGATGACCGTGCTTGAAAACGTTCGGGTTGCCTTGCAGCGCAAGGTCGGCATGACGTGGGCCTTCTGGCGCAAAGACAGCTCGCTCAAGGTGCTGGATGCCCGCGCCAAAGAACTTGTCGAGATGGTAGGCCTGACGCGCTACATCGATACGCCCGCAGTGTCCCTGTCCTATGGCCGCAAGCGGGTGCTGGAACTGGCCACCACCATCGCGCTGGAGCCTGAAATGATTTTGCTGGACGAGCCCATGGCTGGCTTGGGTCATGAAGACATTGCCCCCGTGATGCAGATCATCCGAAATGTAGCCAAGGGCCGTACCATTTTGATGGTCGAGCACAACATGAAGGTGATTGCCGAGCTGTGTGACCGCGTTACCGTGCTGCAGTCGGGGCAGATTCTGGCCGAAGGTACTTATGAGGAAGTGTCGCGCGACCCTGCGGTGATCGAAGCCTATGTGGGAGGTGCCAATGACTGAAGCCACGATGTCGAACGCGACGGCAGCAGCGCAGCCACTTTGCCTGTCGGTCAAGGGGCTGGTTGGCCACTACGGCGAGAACCTGGCGCTGCACGACATCAACCTCGAAGTGCGCAAGGGTGAGGTGGTTTGCCTGTTGGGCCGTAACGGTGCCGGTAAAACCACGACGTTGCGCGCGGTGGTGGGCCTGCTTGACAAACGGCAGGGCAGTATCGAAATCAATGGCCAGCAGACGATAACCATGCTGCCGGAAGCGATCGCCAGACTCGGTGTGGCCTATTGCCCTGAAGAGCGCGGTATTTTCTCCAGCCTGAGCACCGAAGAAAACCTGCTGCTGCCGCCGGTGCTGCGTCCGGGCGGCTTGACGGTGGACGAAATCTACACGCTATTTCCCAACTTGAAGGAACGCCGACACAGCCAGGGCACCAAGCTGTCGGGTGGCGAGCAGCAAATGCTGGCCATTGCACGCATTCTGCGCACTGGTGCCAGCTTTCTGCTGCTGGACGAGTGCACCGAGGGCCTGGCGCCTGTGATTGTGTCCAAGATAGGCCAAACCATCCGCATCCTCAAGGAGCGGGGTTTCACGGTGCTCATGGTGGAGCAGAACTTCCGTTTCGCGTCCAAGGTGGCAGACCGCTTCTACGTGATCGATGAAGGTGCGGTGGTGGATCACTTCCGTCGTGAAGACATCGCCGGCGACCTGGCGCGCATTGAAAGCCTGCTCGGACTATGACCCTCACCAATCAACCCTGCGGGGAGCAAGCCCATGAATGAAATTTTTGGCATCCCGGTGTCGGCCTTCACCGGCCAACTGGTCATCGGCCTGATCAACGGTTCGTTCTACGCGCTCATGAGCCTGGGTCTGGCCATCATCTTCGGTCTTTTGCATGTGGTCAATTTTGCCCACGGTGCACAGTACATGCTGGGCGCGTTTGTGGCCTGGGGTTTGCTGGAGTACTTTGGCATCAACTACTGGTATGCATTGCTGATCACCCCGTTGATCGTCGGGGCCTTTGGTCTCTTGATAGAGCGGCTCATGCTGCGGCGGCTGTACAGCGTGGACCACGTCTACGCGCTACTGCTGACCTTTGGCCTGGCCATGCTGATGGAGGGCGCATTCCGCTGGAAGTTTGGTGCCACCGGCCAACCCTATCCCAATCCGATGTCGGGTGGGCTGGACATCGGCATCAGCTTTATTCCTGCCTATCGCATCTGGGTTATCGCGGCGTCCCTCATCTTGTGCCTGACCACCTGGTTTGTGATCGAACGGACCAAACTTGGCTCATACCTGCGTGCTGCGAATGAGAATGCGGCGCTGGTTCGTACCTTTGGCATCAACGTGCCGCGCATGCTGATGCTGACCTACGGCCTCGGCGTTGGCCTTGCGGGCTTCAGCGGGGCCATGGCCGCGCCCATCTACCAGGTCAACCCGTTGATGGGCAACAGCCTGATCGTGGTGGTGTTTGCGGTGGTGGTGATTGGAGGCATGGGCTCCATCATTGGCTCCATCATCACCGGCTTCAGCCTGGGCGTGGTGGAAGGCCTTACCAAGCTGATTTACCCCGACGCAGCAGGTGTCGTTATCTTTATTGTGATGATTGTCACGCTCGCGATCCGGCCCAACGGCCTGTTTGGTCAGGAGGCCAGATGAAACATTTTTCCGCCGCCACGGTGCGCCTGCTGCTGGCGATTTCTATTGCCTTGCTGATTGCTGCGCCGTTTGTCCTGTACCCGCAGTTCCTGATCGAGATCCTCTGCTTCGCGCTGTTGGCTGCTGCGCTGAACCTGCTGGTCAGCTACTGCGGCTTGCTGTCGTTTGGCCATGCCATGTTTTTTGGTGCGGCAGGTTATGTAACGGCGCACAGCGTGAAGATGTGGGGGTTCGATCCGGCGCTGGGCATCCTGCTTGGCGTTGGGCTTGCAGCAGTGATCGGGGCATTGACCGGCTCGCTGGCCATACGGCGGCAGGGCATTTACTTTTCAATGATCACGCTCGCGTTTTCCCAGCTGGTCTATTTCATGGCGTTGCGCATGCCGTTTACGGGTGGGGAAGACGGCCTGCAGGACGTACCCCGGCGCGCGATGTTCGGCTTCATCAACATGGGCAACAACTATGTGATGTACTTTGTGGTGCTGGCGCTCACTGCGTTTGGGTTTTTTGCGATTCATCGCATCGTCAATTCCCCTTTCGGCCAGGTGCTGAAGGCGATCCGCGACAACGAACCGCGCGCGATCTCGCTGGGCTATCGGGCCAACCGCTACAAGCTGGTCGTGTTCATCCTGTCAGCATCTTTGGCAGGTCTGGCCGGCTCCATCAAGGCGGTGGCTTTTCAGGTGGTGACCTTGACTGACCTGACCTGGGTGACCTCGGGTGAGGCGCTTTTGATCTGCATCCTGGGCGGCATGCAAACCCTGGTGGGTCCGGTGGCAGGTGCCATCCTAATTGTGTCCATGTCGCACTATCTGGCTTCTTACGCTGAATGGGTTCTGATGATTCAGGGCTTGGTGTTTGTGCTTGTCGTTCTGCTGTTCCGCAAGGGGCTCGTCGGCGAGTTTTATGCATGGCTTGAACGGCGCGCAGTGCACCGCATGGCGTCGGCCCCGCCTGTGACCAGCAAGGAATAAATTATGAGCACCAAACCCATTCGCCCACCCGGAGGTACCGCATGACAGCCACATCCCGTGAAGCAGTGATGGACGCGCTCAAGGGGGGTCTATTACTCAAAGGCAAACTCGCACTTGTCACCGGCGCAGCCAGTGGCATTGGCCAGGCCATTGCGCTTGGTTTTGCCAGCGCAGGTGCACGCCTGATCGTTACCGATGTCACAGCAGAACGCTGCGAAGAAACGCTTGCCCAGATTCGTGCGGCGGGCGGCGAAGCCTGGGGCTTTGCGCTTGATGTGACGGATGCCGACGCGGCGTATGCACTCGCGGTCAAAGTTGAAGCAGAGATCGGCGTTGTTGACACCCTGGTGAACAACGCCGGTGTCATCATTCGGGAAGGCATTGACAGCGCCAAAGCGCAGGCCAACATTCGCCGGGTGTTTGACGTCAACCTGTTTGGCACCTTCAACACCATTCACGCCTGGTTGCCCGCACTGCGCAAGACGCGTGGCTGCATCATCAACATTGCGTCAGGCGCGGCCTTTATTGCGCAGGCCGGTTCGCTGGGCTACTCGGCCTCCAAGGGTGCGGTGAAGATGCTCACTCAGTCAATGGCGGCTGACCTGGGTGCCGACGGTATACGCGTCAATGCAATTGCGCCTGGCGTGATCGAAACCCCCATGACCGACGCGACACGTGCCAACCCCGAGCGCCTGGCGCGCTTCATGGTGCGCATCCCCACCGGTCGGGTCGGCCAGCCCCAGGAGCTGGTGGGTGCTGCGGTCTTCCTGGCATCCAACCTGGCGTCTTATATCAATGGCGTGACGCTGCCGGTAGATGGCGGCACGCTGGCGGTTTGATACGGCGCAAGGCCAAAAGCAAATCAAACCCAATTTTTCAAATCAAACTTTTCTGGAGACGATATGAGCAGCAACGATGTAACTCAATCAGGCGCTGGCGGTGTGAAGCGACTGGACGTGATCATTGTCGGTGGTGGTTTCGGTGGCATGTACGCCACCTACAAATTCCGCGAGATGGGCCTGAAGATCCAGAGCTTCGAGGCCGGTGGTGACCTCGGTGGTGTCTGGTACTGGAACCGCTATCCTGGTGCCCGGGTTGACCTGCCCAGCATCGACTACAGCTACTCGTTCTCGCCCGAGATTGAACAAGAGTGGACCTGGTCCGAGCAATTTGCGGCCCAGCCTGAGTTGCTGCGCTACATCGACTTCGTCGCAACCCGACTCGACCTGCGCAAGCACTTCCAGTTCAAGACGCGCATTACCAGCGCCGTGTGGGATGAAGATCGCCAGCTGTGGACGGTGCAGACCGACCGTGGCGACCGCTTTGAAGCGCCGTTCTGCATCATGGCCACCGGCCCCCTGTCAGTGCCCAAGGTGCCGGACATTCCCGGCGTCGAGAAGTTCAAGGGTCGCCTGCTGCATGCCGCGCGCTGGCCGCATGAGCCGGTGTCTTTCGCCGGGTTGCGCGTGGGCGTGATCGGCACGGGCTCGACCGGCATCCAGATCGTGCAAGACGTAGGGCCGCAGGCCGGTGAGCTGTTCGTGTTCCAGCGCACGCCCAGCTTCACCATGCCCATGCGCAATGTGGCGCTGAAGGCGGATTATGTCGATGAAGTCAAGCGCAACTACCCAGGCATCCGCGAAGCGGCACGCAACAGCACCGTCGGCGGCACGCGGCCCCAGTCTACCCGCGCCTTTTTTAGCGTGACACCGGAGCAGCGCCAGTCGCTGCTGGAGGATGCCTGGAAGCAGGGCGGGCTGGCCATGCTAGGCACCTTTGGCGACCTGATGGTGAACGAGGAAGCCAACGAGCACGTGGCCGAGTTTGTGCGCGGCAAGATCGCCGGGGTGGTGGAAAACCCAAAGACGGCCGAGGCGCTTAAGCCCAAGGGTTACCCCATCTTCGCGCGCCGACCCTGTCTGGATTCCAGCTACTACGAAACCTACAACCTGCCCAACGTGCACCTGGTGGATTGCCTTACGGACCCCATCATCGAAATCACCGAGCGTGGCGTGCGAAATGCCTCGGGCGAGGTAGAGCTGGACATGCTGATCCTGGCCACCGGCTATGACGGACTGACCGGTGCGCTGATCGCGTTTGACGTGGTGGGCAAGGGAGGTCGTACGGTAAACCAGAAATGGAAGGAGGGCGGTCGTTCAACCCTGGGCATCATGATGGAAGGTTTCCCGAATCTCTTCATGACCACTGGGCCAAATGGCCCGTCGGCGCTGGCCAACATCATCCGCATCAGCGAGCATGACGTGGACTGGATCGCCGCCGCTATCACGCACATGCAGAAGAACAGCCTGGCAACCATGGAGCCTACGACGCAGTCCGAGGACGACTGGATGGGCGTGGTGCGCGGCCTGGCCCAGCGGTCGCTGATCAACAAGGCCAAGACCTGGTGGGTGGGCGCCAATGTGCCGGGCAAGAGCCTGGGGCTGACGATGTTCATCGGTGGTTTTGCCAAGTACCGCGAGCTGTCTGCGGCGGCCGCGAGCAGCGAGTACAGCGGCTTCGCGTTCGAGCGCGCCCAGGAGAAGGTCGAGGCCTGACATGTGTGCAATCGTTACAGGAGCAGCCCGCGGCATAGGCCGTGCCATCTGCCTGCGGCTGGCACGCGATGCGCAGGCGTCGGGTGGCGTGAAGCTGGTGCTGTCAGACCAGCATGCCGATGAACTCAAGAGCCTGATTGCCGAGATACACAGCCTGGGCGGTCAGGCCGTTGCCGTATCGGGCGATATGTCAGACCCAGCGCTGCCCGCTACCATTGTTCAGGCGGCTGAAGCCTTCGGTGGCCTGGATGCATTGGTGAGCAATGCCGGTTTTGCGATTTTCGGCTCGCTGGCCACCTACGACGTGGGCAACTGGGACAAGGTATTTGCCGTGCATGTGCGGGCACCCTGGCTGCTGGCCAAAGCCGCCTACCCGGCGCTGAAGCAAAGCCGTGGTGCCATCGTCGTCACGGCCTCCATCTCGGGCACTAACGCGCAGGCACCGCTGGGGCCCTACAGCGCCAGCAAAGCGGCTGCGCTGATGTTGGTGAAACAACTCGCCAATGAGTGGGGCCCGGATGGTATTCGTGTGAACGCCTTCTCACCCGGTCTGACGGTGACGCCGGGCACGGCCGCCGCTTATTCGACGCCCGACGCGCGTGCTCAGCGCGAGGCCCGCATACCACTGCGCCGCGTGGCCGAGGCCGACGACATGGCCGGTGTAGTGGCGTTTCTGCTCAGCAAGGATTCCGCCTATGTCACCGGCGTTGACCTGCCGGTGGACGGCGGGCTCTCCAACACCGTGATGGCCGCGCTGGACATGAGTGGCTGGAAGAAATAAAGCTCAGCTATTGAAAGGCGGCGTTCCCAGCAGGGCATACCAAGCGTCGTCTGGCTTCATTTTCCCCTGAGGGCTGCGCGCGCCGAGGCGTGCAGCCTCATCGCTTTCGGGGGCGGGGCCTTCTTTCATCCAGTCATAGACCACCGTGCGTGAGGCAACACGCCACGCGTCGCCGCGCTTTTCAAAGCGGTCCACATAGCGGCCGATCAGAAAGGTTTCGCGCAACTTGCCTTGCGGGTCGTTGTCATACTGGAAAGCTTGGAAGTAGCTTTCGACCGCCGCCTGCGTACCCCTGAGCACAATAGAGACATTGGTGACATGGTGGATCATGCGTGCGCCGTTGGCGCGCGCTTTCACGGCGTAGTCAATGAAGCCGCTGGCGCTGCCGTTGTAGGCACCGTGCCGGTCGGTGGCGTCTTCCCAGTAGGCAGATCGAAGGGCGGCTTCGTCACCCCGGTCTATGCCACGGCAGTAGGCGTTCATGGCCTCGCGGATGGCTTCGCGGTCCAGCAGGGCCTGCAGCAGGTTTTCTTTTGCCTCGTCCATATCTTGTCTCCTTGGTTTTCGCCGTTATCTAACGCAGCGTGATCACGGCGTCCAGGCAGACTGCGCCTTTTTCGCGCACTACCAGCGGGTTCACGTCAATGCTCTCCAGCACGTCGGCATGGGCCTCACCAAACTCCGACAGCCTGCAAATGGCGCTCACCAGGGCCTGTTCGTCAAACTGAGGGCCGCCGCGCCACTTGCGCAGCAGTTGTGACGACTTCACCGAATCGATCAGCGCGCGTGCACGCGCTTCGTTCACTGGCGCGGAAGCAAAAGCCACGTCCTTGAACAGCTCGACGGCCGTGCCGCCCGAGCCAAACATCACCATGGGGCCGAAGGTCGGGTCCCTGTGTATGCCCATGATGGTTTCCACGCCGCCCTTCAGCATGGGTGTGACCAGAACGCCGTCAATGCGGGCGTTGGGCACGGCCACCTTCGCACGCCGCAGAAGTTCGTCATAAGCGGTGCGCACAGCATCGGCGTCCGGCAGATTGAGCATCACGCCGCCAACCTCGGTTTTGTGCGGAATGTCGGGCGAAGAGATCTTGCAGACCACCGGAAAGCCGAACTCGGCGGCCTTCGCCGCAGTGGCTTCGGCAGAGGTGCAAACGGCCTCGGGCAGCATGGGCAATCCGGCTTCGGCCAGCACTTTTTTGGCAGCGGCTTCGGTTGATACGTCGCCCAGTGCAATGGCAGATTTTTTGGCAATAGAAGGTGCAACCAGTGCGTCGCGACGCTGCGCGAGCTTGCGTGCGCCCGCAAGTGCCAGCACGGCACGCGAGGGGTCGGCAAAGGTCGGAATGCCGTGCCGGTCAAGCTCCGCCGCGACCTCTTTGGTTGCCAACATCACCATGATGATGGCGCGGTCGGGGAATTTGGCCTTCAGCACCACCATCTCGTCGCTGGTGGACTGGAACCGCACCGGCGACAGGCCGACGTGGGCCAGGTAGGCAAAAAGGGTGCCGCAGGATGAATGCGACAGCAGCGCGTCAAGCGTGCGCGTGACGCCGCTCTTGACCGCAGTGACCTGCGCCGTGGTGTCCAGCGGATTCGCGGCCACTGCAAAGGGCAGTACGTCCAGTACGGCGGCGGCACCTTCAGCCGACAGCTTGGGCAGCGACAGGCCATAGTCGCTGGCATGGTCAGCCATCAAAATGCCGATGCCTCCCGAGCCGGTCAGGATGGCCACGTCGCTGTTCTTCGGCAACGCGCCTGTGACCGAGCAGACGTAGGCGATGTCCAGCATTTCCTCGATGGACTGCGGGCGGTACGCACCGCACTCTGCGAACACGGTGTCGTAAACGGTGTCATTACCCGCGAGCGAGCCGGTGTGAGTGGCGGCTGCCGTCGCGCCGACTTCAGTGCGGCCGGCTTTCATGATGAGCACGGGCTTGCCAGCGCGGGCGGCCTTCAGCAAAGCAAGCCGCAGACGGTTGCCATCCTTGCAGGACTCGACGGCTGCGCAGATCACGGCGGTCTCTGGGTCCTCAGCCAGGTAGTCAATCGATTCGGCCACGTCCACATCGGCTTCATTCCCGGTCGCAATGATCTTTGAGAAGCCCAGGCCACGCAGCGACGCCATGCCATACGTGGCCGAGCCGAAGGCGCCGCTCTGGGTTGCCAGCGCGATATTGCCCTTGACAGGACGCAGGCCGTTGAGGGCCGTGGAAAACGTCGCAGAAAACCTGTTCGACAGGTTGAGCAGGCCCAGCGAGTTGGGGCCCAGCATGCGCACGCCGTTTTCGCGGCAGATATAGACCAGCTTTTGCTGCTGGATTTTTCCCGCCTCATCGATCTCTGCAAAACCTGCCGTCAGAATCTGAACCGACTTGATGCCCTTGCCCACCGCTTCGCGAAGCGCGGTTTCGACACCGGCTGCGGGGATGATGATGACCGCCTGGTCGACCTGGCCTGGGACGTCGGTGATGTTTTTATACGCCTTCAGGCCCTGCACCAGTGCTTCGCCCTTGTTGATGGGATAGATGGTCCCCGCGAAGCCGCCTTCAAGCATGAAGCGCAGCACGCGGCCGCCTATGCGTTCGGGGTCTGACGAAGCGCCGATCAGCGCCACCGACTCAGGAAAGAAAAGTGAATGGAGGGAGTGCATGTTCAGTGTTTCAAAGGTTCGGGTCAGGCAGGCACGGTGGTGGCCAGCACGTCTGCCGTCATCTGCGCTGAAAGGGCGTCCATGTAATGCAGGCGGTCACCGTACTGCAGACTGCACATCAGTGTGTGCATGGCCAGCCGTGCAGCGGGCATTTCCATCGTCATGCCCATGCCACCATGCAACTGGATGGCTGATTCGGCGACCATGCGGCCCACCGTTGTCAGGTACAACTTGGTCAGTGCCGCGTCCCTGTGGCGTGCAGGGCCAAAAGCCGGGCTGCCTGACAGTTCCTCTGTAACCTGTTTGACCAGGCCGCGCGCGCTTTCGTAAGCCACGTACATTTCAACCACCCGGTGGCGAAGCGCCTGGAACGTGGACAGGGCCACGCCAAACTGGGTGCGGGTGGACAGGTATTCAATGGTTTGCTCGATCATGGCACCCAGCGCGCCCACGGTTTGTACGCAGGTCATCACGGCGCCCGTTGCCATCGCGTCCTGCAAGGCATCCGTCACAGCCGCGCCCTGTAGCAACACCTGGCTGGCTTCGACCCTCACGCCGTCCAGTGTGATGTCTGCCGTGCGTCGACTGTCCAGGCCTGCAAAGTAGCGGATGTTGTTTGTCAGCGCGTTGGTGGGCAACAGGACCAGCAGGGGAGTGGGGCCCTGGTCTGCACGGGCATTGAAGACCAAGTGGCTGGCAGGCTCCGTCAGGTCTGCACCCCGCAACACGCCCTGCAGCGTGAATTGGCCCGCGCCGGTGGCTGTTGCCTGGACCATGCGGGGATCTGTGGTCTCAATCACCGGACACACTGAGGCCTGACCGGCAGATACCTGTTCCAGCAACTCTCGCGTCGTGCCGCCGACCGCCTTTGCTAGCAACATCGGTGCCACCACACAGCGTGCTGTCAGCGGCAGCACCATGGCGTGGCGACCTGCAGCTTCTGCAATGGCCGCAAATTCAGCCAGCGTGGCACCCACGCCTCCCGCATCTTCACTGACCAGCACTCCCTGCCAGCCAAGTTCAAGAATCTGCAGCCACCGGCTGCTGCCGCTATCAGGCGTGTTGCTCGACCAGGCCGGCGAGGTACTGGTGCCCATGCGGTCTGTGGTGTCATACAGGTCACCGGGAAACATGGGAGAAACGGTAAATGGCATTGGCTTCAGCCTCCAAAAAGATCACGGGCAATCACGTTCTTTTGCACTTCACTGGTACCACCAGCGATTGATCGTGAGCGGTAGAACAGGTAGGTGTGGGTCAGCTGGCGTTCAATGTCCAGGTCGTCAGCACCGTCTGCGGCTTGCACTTCAGGCACGAGGCGCGCGGCGTACTCGGGCCCGGCAATGTCGAAGGCAATGCCCACAATGTGCTGCGACAACTCGGACGCGTGCAGTTTCAATGCCGATGATTTCGAGGATGCCAGCGTGCCGTGCATTTCCTCCTGAATGGCGCTGAGCAGCATTTCACGTGCAGCCTTGGCGGAAGCCTGAGCGAGAAACAGCCTTTCCTGCAGCGAATGGATGCTGGGCAGGCCGGGATTGCTCTTCATCTTTGCAGCGACCAGTTCCGACACCTGTTCGAGCTGGCGAGCCAGACGCGGCACCGTTGCTGGTGAAAGGCGTTCGCGGTCCAGCAAAAACTTGGCGCACTTCCAGCCTTCGCCTTCTTCACCCACCAGGTATTTGACCGGCACGCGCACGTTGTTAAGGAAAACCTCGTTCACGTGGTGCCATTGGTCAATGGTGTGGATGGGGCGTACCTCAATGCCCGGTGTGTTCAGCGGTACCAGCAGAAGCGAAATACCCGCCTGCTTGCGGCCTTCATTGGACGTGCGCACCAGCGTGTACATCATGTCGGCTTCATGCGCATGCGAGGTCCAGATCTTCTGCCCATTGAGTACGTAATCGTCACCGTCCCGCACGGCGGTTGATTTAAG